>SLRB01000171.1 GCA_007131165.1 Bacteroidales bacterium
ATTATTAAAACTTTATCGGAAAAAGAGTAAAAAATCAGAACAATCAAAATTAAATTCAACAAAAAATGGCAGATTTAAAAGCGTTTGCAGAGCAATTGGTTAATTTGACTGTAAAAGAAGTAAATGAACTGGCTCAGATTTTAAAGGATGAGTATGGTATTGAGCCTGCTGCAGCTGCAGTAGCAGTTGCAGGACCTGCTGCAGCCGAAGGTGAAGCAGCTGAAGAGAAGACCCAGTTTGACGTGGTGCTGACATCACCCGGTGGTGCAAAATTGCAGATAGTTAAGCTGGTTAAGGAACTGACCGGACTTGGGCTGAAAGAGGCCAAGGAATTGGTTGACGGTGCTCCCAAACCTGTAAAAGAGGGTGTTTCAAAAGAGGAAGCCGAATCGGTCAAATCACAACTAGAAGAAGCAGGAGCAGAAGTTGAACTTAAATAGCAGTTACCGAAAAACAGTGGTATTCAGGGGTTTAGAATCTTGACACAAGATTCTAAGCCTTTTTATTGTTATAATTATTCAGCTTCAACTTTAATATTTTTTATGATGTACGCAACAAACACCGGAAATAAGAGGATAAACTTTTCGTCGTCGAAAATTCAGCTTGAATATCCTGATTTTCTTGAGATTCAGATTAAATCATTTTCCGATTTCTTCCAGATGGGAACATCTCCCGAAAACCGGAAAAACGAAGGTCTCTTCAGGGTTTTTAATGAGAATTTCCCGATAACCGATACCAGGAACAACTTTGTTCTTGAGTTTATCGATTATTATATTGACCCGCCCAGGTACACTATAGAAGAATGTATTGAGAGGGGCCTTTCCCATAGTGTGCCTTTGAAGGCAAAGCTGAAGCTTTATTGTACAGACCCGGAGCACGAGGATTTTGACACGGTTATATCTGATGTCTACCTTGGTACTGTACCCTATATGACAGATAAGGGAACATTTGTCATAAATGGTGCCGAAAGGGTAATTGTTTCTCAGTTGCACCGTTCACCCGGGGTTTTCTTCGGGCAAAGCATACATGCAAACGGCACTAAACTCTATTCAGCACGTATCATTCCCTTCAAAGGATCCTGGATTGAGTTTGCCACCGACATCAACAATGTGATGTATGCTTATATCGACAGGAAAAAGAAGTTACCCGTTACGACACTTTTGCGTGCAATAGGTTTTGAAAGCGACAAGGATATTCTTGAGATTTTTGACCTTGCCGACGAAGTTAAGGTATCGAAGACGGCACTGAAGAAGAATGTTGGAAGGAAGCTGGCTGCACGGGTGCTCAAAACATGGATAGAAGATTTTGTTGATGAAGATACAGGAGAGGTTGTTTCGATCGAAAGAAATGAGGTGATCATTGATCGTGAAACCGTTCTTGAGAATGAGCATATAGACGAGATAATAGACTCCGGTGTACAGAATATACTTCTCCATAAAGAGAACCAGAACCTGGCTGACTTTGCAATAATTTATAATACTCTGCAGAAGGATCCGTGTAATTCAGAGAAGGAGGCTGTTCTGCATATTTACCGTCAGCTCAGGAATTCCGAACCGCCTGATGAGACCACCGCCCGCGACGTGATCGAAAAGCTGTTTTTTTCAGACAAACGCTACGATCTTGGTGATGTAGGGCGTTACAGGATCAATAAAAAACTTGGTCTTGACATAGATATAGATACCAAGGTCCTTACCAGGGAAGACATAATAAGCATAATCAAGTACCTGATAGAACTGATTAATTCCAAGACCGATGTTGATGACATCGACCATTTGAGTAACCGGCGTGTGAGAACAGTCGGCGAACAAATGGCCAACCAGTTCGGAGTGGGTTTGGCACGTATGGCACGTACCATAAGAGAGCGGATGAATGTTCGTGATAACGAGGTCTTTACACCAATCGACCTTATCAATTCAAAAACTCTTTCATCGGTCATTAATTCATTTTTTGGTACAAACCAGCTTTCGCAGTTCATGGACCAGACAAATCCCCTGGCCGAGATGACTCACAAGCGCCGTATGTCGGCACTTGGTCCGGGCGGACTGTCGCGCGAGAGAGCCGGCTTTGAAGTGCGGGACGTACATTACACGCATTACGGCAGGCTTTGTCCCATTGAGACCCCTGAGGGCCCCAATATCGGGCTTATATCCTCATTATGCGTATATGCCAAGATCAACGAGCTTGGTTTTATTGAGACACCTTACAGAAAGGTCGAGGAAGGTAAAGTAAACCTTGATCCGAAAAATATCATATATCTGAGTGCAGAGGAGGAGGAAGCGAAAACAATTGCGCAGGCCAATGCACTTCTCAATGATGATGGCTCGTTTTTAAATACAAGGGTGAAGGCAAGGTTCAACGGCGACTTTCCTCTGGCTGAGAAAGAATCGGTAGAGCTTATGGATGTGGCTCCGAACCAGATTGCTTCGATTGCTGCATCGCTTATCCCTTTTCTTGAACATGATGATGCCAACAGGGCACTTATGGGTTCGAACATGATGAGGCAGGCTGTGCCGCTGCTCAAGCCGGAAGCACCCATCGTGGGTACGGGACTGGAAGGCAAGGTTGCCGCCGACTCACGCGTACTGATCGTCGCTGAAGGTGAGGGAGTGGTAGAATATGTTGATGCCGATGAAATACTTATAAGATATACACGATCAGATAAGGAACAGTTTGTTAGTTTTGATCCTGAGGTTAAGAGGTACAGGTTGCCCAAGTTCAAAAAGACAAACCAGAATACGGTGCTTACCCTGAAACCTATTGTGGCAAAGGGAGACAAGGTTAATAAAGGGCAGATCCTGACCGAGGGTTACGGCACAAATGAAGGCGAACTTGCTCTCGGTCGTAACCTGAAGGTTGCCTTCATGCCATGGAAAGGCTATAATTTTGAGGATGCAATAGTCATTAGCGAGAGGCTGGTAAGGGAAGATTTCTTTACATCAATTCACGTCGACGAGTACCTCCTGGAGGTACGCGATACCAAGCGGGGAATGGAAGAGCTCACATCAGACATACCAAATGTCAGTGAAGAAGCTACCAGGGATCTTGATGATAACGGTATCATACGTACTGGTGCCGAGGTAAACCCGGGCGACATCCTGATTGGGAAGATCACACCCAAGGGCGAATCTGATCCATCGCCGGAGGAAAAACTGCTGAGGGCCATATTCGGCGATAAAGCCGGAGATGTAAAGGATGCTTCTTTGAAGGCATCACCATCTCTTCACGGTGTCGTTATTGATAAAAAGCTGTTCTCAAGATCGGTCAAGGACAAGAAAGTCAAGCTATCTGAAAAAGCAAGCCTTGCCAAGCTTGACGATGAGTTTACCGGTAAGGTGGATGACCTCACCGGCAAACTGGTTGACAAGCTGTTTATTCTTGTTAACGGCCGCACCTCTCAAGGTGTGAAGAGCTATCTTAATGTCGAGGTAGTGCCAAAAGGAGTTAAATTCACCCAGAAGCAGCTCCAGGAGATAGATTTTATGAATGTGAACCCCAACAAATGGACAACGGATAAGGAGAGGAACGAGACTGTAAAACAGCTTATTCAGAATTACATTTTAAAATATAAGCAACTTGATGCCGTTTACAAAAGAAAGAAATACAACCTTACTATAGGTGATGAGTTGCCTGCCGGTATTGTTCAAATGGCAAAGGTTTACATAGCCAAGAAAAGGAAGATCAAGGTTGGCGACAAAATGGCGGGACGTCACGGCAACAAAGGTATTGTTTCAAAGATAGTCCGGGAAGAGGATATGCCATTCCTGGAAGACGGTACTCCAGTCGATATTGTTCTCAACCCCCTGGGTGTGCCTTCAAGGATGAACCTCGGTCAGATATACGAGACTGTTCTTGGCTGGGCAGGCAGGGAGCTGGGGCTAACTTTCGCGACACCTATCTTTGATGGTGCAAAAATTGATCAGATTACCGAGTACACCAAAAAGGCAGGGGTGCCCGATTTTGGCAAGACATACCTTTATGACGGTGGAACGGGAGAACGATTTGACCAGCCTGCCACCGTAGGTATAATTTATATGATGAAACTGGGGCATATGGTTGATGACAAGATGCATGCCAGGTCGATCGGCCCCTACTCTCTCATTACCCAGCAGCCTCTTGGAGGTAAGGCACAGTTCGGAGGGCAGCGTTTCGGAGAGATGGAGGTGTGGGCGCTTGAGGCATTCGGTGCATCACATATATTGCAGGAGATACTTACTATCAAGTCTGATGATGTTATCGGACGTGCCAAAGCATATGAGAGTGTTGTAAAAGGTGATCCGATGCCGCAGGCCGGCATCCCCGAATCTCTCAACGTGTTGCTGCATGAGTTACGGGGACTGGGATTGAGTATCAACCTGGTTTAACAGATAAAATACCGGCTGGCAGGCTACAGAAGCCTGAACGGCCATTTTTAGGTAAATAAATTAATTCCTTTTAGATATGTCATTCAGAAGAGATACCAAAGTAAAGAGCAGTTTTACAAAAATCTCTATTGGTCTCGCGTCACCCGAAGAGATCCTTGAGCGCTCCAGCGGAGAGGTGCTTAAGCCTGAAACAATCAATTACCGTACATACAAACCTGAAAGGGACGGTTTGTTCTGCGAGAGGATTTTTGGCCCGGTTAAGGATTATGAGTGCCATTGCGGTAAATATAAGCGAATCAGGTATAAGGGTATAGTATGTGACCGGTGTGGTGTTGAGGTTACCGAAAAGAAAGTAAGGCGTGAGCGGATGGGCCACATTAACCTGGTTGTTCCTGTTGCACATATATGGTATTTTAAGTCATTGCCCAACAAAATCGGGTATCTTCTCGGACTTCCGACGAAGAAGCTTGAATCCATTATATACTATGAGCGTTACGTTGTAATTAGCCCTGGCATAAAACAGGCTGACGGTGTTGAATACCTGGATTTCCTTACCGAGGAGGAGTATCTTGATATAGTTGAAACTCTGCCCAAGGATAATCAGCACCTTGATGATGAGGACCCAAACAAGTTCATTGCGGGTATGGGGGCCGAAGCTCTGAATTTACTGTTGTCGCGGATTGATCTCGATGAACTGTCATACTCATTGCGTCATAAGGCAAATACAGAAACCTCACAGCAACGAAAAAACGAAGCTTTAAAAAGACTGCAGGTAGTAGAGGCATTCCGTGCATCGAAGGGGATAAACCTTCCTGAGTGGATGGTTGTAAAGGTAGTACCTGTTATACCTCCTGAACTCAGGCCTCTTGTACCGCTTGACGGGGGGCGTTTTGCCACATCAGATCTAAATGACCTATACAGGAGGGTCATAATCAGGAACAACAGGCTGAAGAGGCTTATCGAGATAAAGGCTCCTGAGGTGATTCTGCGTAATGAGAAGAGGATGCTGCAGGAATCGGTCGACTCCCTGTTTGATAATTCAAGAAAAGCCAATGCGGTTAAGACCGATGCAAACAGGCCTCTCAAATCTCTTAGCGACAGCCTTAAAGGCAAGCAGGGCCGTTTTCGTCAGAATCTACTCGGTAAGCGAGTGGACTATTCTGCACGGTCGGTCATCGTTGTCGGACCCGAGCTGGAACTTCATGAATGCGGGCTTCCCAAGGATATGGCCGCAGAGCTGTATAAGCCATTTGTAATACGTAAGCTTATAGAGCGTGGTATCGTCAAGACTGTCAAGTCGGCTAAAAAGATTGTCGATCGCAAGGATCCGGTCGTATGGGATATTCTCGAGAACGTGATCAAGGGCCACCCGGTCCTGCTGAACCGGGCTCCAACACTGCACCGTTTAGGTATCCAGTCCTTCCAGCCTAAAATGATCGAAGGGAAGGCAATTCAGCTTCACCCGCTGGTATGTACGGCTTTTAACGCCGACTTTGACGGCGACCAGATGGCCGTCCATCTCCCGCTTGGTAATGCTGCCATCCTTGAGGCCCAGATTCTGATGCTTGCTGCTCATAATATCCTCAACCCTGCAAATGGAGCACCCATAAGTGTCCCGTCGCAGGATATGGTACTGGGACTGTATTACCTGACAAAGGCGCGCAAGAGTGAGGCCGGCAACCCTGTGAAGGGCGAAAACATGGTTTTCTATTCGCCCGAAGAAGTCATCATTGCATACAATGAGAAGAAAGTCGACCTCCATGCGATTGTAAAGGTGCGGTTAACCGATTACAATACAGGCGAGGTGAATATGACAGAAACTACAGTAGGCCGGGTCATATTTAACCAGTACGTACCTAATGAGGCCGGATATATCAACGAGCTTCTCACCAAGAAGTCGCTTCGCGATATCATTGGCCTTGTCCTGAAGAAAACGGGTACGGCAAAGACTGCCAAATTCCTTGACAGTATAAAGGATATGGGATTTGATATGGCCTTCAGAGGAGGGCTTTCATTTAATCTGGACGATGTTATAATACCGGATCAGAAAACCGAGCTTATAGACGAAGGTTATGCCCAGGTGGAAGATGTTTTCAATAACTACAACATGGGCTTTATTACGAATAATGAAAGATATAACCAGATAATCGATATCTGGACACATATCAATGCAAAGCTAACCCAGACCCTGATGATGCAGCTTACTTCCGACAAGCAGGGGTTCAACCCTGTTTTCATGATGCTGGATTCGGGTGCCCGGGGCTCCAAGGAGCAGATCAGGCAGCTTTCAGGGATGAGGGGGCTTATGGCAAAACCTCAGAAATCAGGTGCTACGGGTTCGGAGATTATTGAAAACCCGATTCTTTCAAACTTTAAAGAAGGATTGTCGGTGCTTGAGTACTTTATTTCAACGCACGGTGCAAGAAAGGGGCTTGCCGATACAGCCCTGAAGACCGCTGATGCAGGATATCTTACCAGGAGACTGGTTGATGTTTCTCAGGACGTTATCGTTTCTGAGCCCGACTGTGGCACTCTGCGAGGATTACAGGCAACGGCAATAAGAAATAACGAAGAGATAGTTGAGTCGCTTACCGAAAGGATACTGGGGCGCACAACCGTTCACGATGTATACCACCCCTCAACCGGCGATCTGATTGTTCCAGCGGGAGAGGAGCTGACCGAAGAGATCACCGCAACAGTAGAGGGATCTCCTATAGAGCAGGTAGAGATAAGGTCTGTCCTCACCTGCGAAAGCAAAAAGGGTGTTTGTGCCAAATGTTACGGACGGAGTCTTGCAACAGGTAAAATGGTTCAAATTGGCGAAGCTGTAGGCGTTATTGCAGCACAGTCTATCGGCGAACCCGGAACACAGCTTACACTTCGTACTTTCCACGTTGGTGGTACCGCCTCAAATATCGCTGCTGAGTCAGCAGTAATGGCAAGGTATGACGGTATTGTTGAAATGGATGAGCTGCGAACTGTAGAAAGGGAAGATGAGCTTGGCAACAAGGTTGAGATTGTAATAAGCCGGCTTGCTGAGCTCCGGATTATTGACAAGAACACAAATATTGCCCTTACATCGCAAAATATTCCCTATGGATCAAAATTGTATGTTAAGAACGGCGAGGAGGTCAAGAAGGGTGACCTTATATGCGAGTGGGATCCGTATAATGCTGTCATCATAACCGAATCTACCGGTAGGGTTGAATTCGACTCGCTTATTGAAGGCGTTACCTATAAGGAGGAGGCTGATGAGCAGACCGGTTTCAGGGAAAAGGTAATTATCGAGACCAGGGATAAGTCCAAAAACCCGATGATAAGGATACTTTCCGATGAGGGAGAGGCGCTCAAGTCCTACAACCTGCCCGTTGGTTCACACGTTTCAGTATCTGCCGACTCTGTTGTGAAGGCCGGTGAGATCATAGTCAAGATACCAAGGGCCGTAGGTAAATCAGGCGATATTACCGGTGGTCTTCCCCGTGTGACTGAGCTTTTCGAAGCCAGGAACCCTTCAAATCCCGCAGTGGTAAGTGAGATTGATGGTGAAGTGCAGTTCGGCAAGATAAAGCGCGGTAACAGGGAGATAAGTATCAGGTCAAAAACCGGAGAGGTCAAAAAATACCTGATACCCCTTTCGAAACAGATACTTGTTCAGGAGAGCGATTATGTCAAAGCCGGAACATCCCTGTCAGACGGGGCCATTACTCCCGAGGACATCCTCATGATCAAGGGCCCCACGAAGGTACAGGAGTATATTGTGAATGAGGTGCAGGAGGTTTACCGGCTTCAGGGAGTGAAGATAAATGACAAGCATTTCGAGGTTATAGTGCGCCAGATGATGCGGAAAGTGTCGATAGATGATCCTGGCGACACCAAGTTCCTTGAGAAACAGATCGTCGATAAATGGGAATTTATGGATGAGAACGACTGGATCTACGGTAAGAAGGTAGTGCTTGATCCGGGTGATTCTTCTACTCTTAAAGCAGGACAGATAATTACGGCACGAAAACTGCGTGATGAAAACTCCATGCTCAAGAGAAAGGACCTCAAACTTGTGACCTCAAGGGATGCCATACCATCGACTTCCAGTCAGGTACTCCAGGGGATAACCAGGGCGGCTCTGCAAACAAAATCATTCATATCGGCAGCCTCGTTCCAGGAAACTACTAAGGTGCTTAACGAAGCTGCAATATTTGGTAAGATTGACCACCTTGAGGGTCTTAAGGAAAACGTTATTGTTGGCCACCTGATCCCGGCAGGAACCGGGCAGAAAGAGTTCGGCAAACTTGTTGTCGGGTCGAAAGAGGAGTATCAGGCCCTGATGTCGGAAAAGGAAAAGGAACCCAGTGACGTTGGTGTAACCGAGCAATAAAACTATAAAGTATGGAAGATTCCAAAAAGCAAAACCAGATCAACATTGAGCTGAAGGAGGAGGTAGCGCAGGGAACATATTCAAATCTTGCAGTTATAACCCATTCCAGCTCGGAGTTTGTGCTTGATTTTGTAAGGGTGATGCCTGGAATACCCAAGGCTAATGTAAAATCGCGGATAATTATCACGCCTGAACATGCTAAACGGCTGCTGCACGCACTTAAGGAGAATGTTGCCAAGTTTGAGTCGGTGCATGGACCCATAAAAAAGACTGATGGTAAAGGCGGCCAGGGTATGCCGATGAATTTTGGAGGCCCGACGGCACAGGCATGACAGGACATTAGAAGATTGATAAGGCCCGGCATAAAACCCGGGTTTTTTTTATAATTCATGCGTCTGTTTGTAATTTTACGCAGAAAAAATTTTATGTACATTTATCCTGTAAAAACAAGAGTCAAAATTTTGTAAAGAAGTTACAAAATTTTGACTGACAG
>SLRB01000274.1 GCA_007131165.1 Bacteroidales bacterium
AATATGATTTTATGAGAATTGAACCGGGATATGCCAGGTTTTCAATTGACCACCCACAGGACTATAAAGGCACCCGGGGAGGGTTTGCTGTTGGAGGGTTTTCATCAACAAAGGGTAATGCAAATGATTATCTTAGCCTTACCCCGTCAGATGCATTGTTTACTTACGATCTGGATCAGGCAAAAGGATCACGGGCCGGTTTTGCAGTCGGAGGTTTCTCTTCGTTAAAAAGCGGCACTGTAACCGACCTGTTGATAGTAACAGCCGACAGTACAAGAGTTGGTACCGCTTCCGGCCAGGCAAAGGGTACCCGGGCGGGTTTTGCCGTAGGCGGAATGACTGGAGGTAAAGGTGAAGTTCAGGATATTTTCTATTCTGACGCGGGAATGACCCGTGTCTACACCAGGGACGGAGGAGCCAAATTCCTCGGTGGTTTCACAGTGTTTTCATTTGACCCGCTTGCTGATATCGACCTGTTCAGGGTCACTGAAAAGGTTACGAGGGTTACAAACCAGTTTGCTGTTGCTCCTACAGTAACAACGGGCGCGGTTGAAGAGATAACCACAGTATCGGCTAATGCAGGCGGCGAGGTCCTTGAAGACGGCGATGCAGATGTTACTCAGAGAGGTCTGTTATGGAGCACCTCTCCCCGTCCCAGGGTTAGCAATAGCGAGGGTATGTTTACAGAGGAGGGCGGACTTGGCTCATTTACCGGCGAACTGACCGGACTCGATCCCGGGCAACGCTATTTTATGAGAGCTTTTGCCACAAATGAAGCCGGAAATGGTTACGGTGAAACGGTAGAGTTCTTTACCCATAACATCATTACTGCTTTGGCAGGAGATAACGGTTCCATTGAGCCGGCGGGTGATGTTGTACTTGCGAGGGATGAAACCAGGGTATTTACCATTACACCCGATCAGGGATTTGAGATTGCCAACGTTACTCTCGGCGGCGTAAGCGTGATGGCGGACTTGGTAAGGGATGGCGGAACCGGAACATACTCCCTTATAAACAACTTTACCGGAGTACGGCAGTTGGTTGCTACTTTCAGTATCCCCGATGATTCGGTTATTGATGCCGATGGCAATGTTTATTCCACAGTCATGATTGGAGGCAGGCGCTGGATGGCTGAGAACCTCAGGACAACGCTTTTCAGGAATGGAGAAGAAATACCGGTGGCAGAAGACCGGTTTGATTTCAATAACGAGTTTGGAATGCCCCAGCATATAGTTTACGACCATAATGGTGTAGACGGAATTGATAATGAAGAAGATATGGTCCTGCATTATGGTCTTTTATACAATGTTAGTGCAGTAATGGACGATCGCGGTATATGTCCCGCCGGGTGGTATGTCCCTTCCCACAGTGAATATGAGGATCTGATAAATCTATACGGTGGTGAACAGGTGGCAGGAAGTGCGCTTAAATCTGCAAGGTTTGCTCCTGATAATCCTCATCCAAGGTGGAATGAAAACAGCGGGGCTACAGGTGACAGTGGATTTGAAGGCTTGCCGGGAGGAAGGATATCATACAATATGTTCGAAGGTTTGGGTGAAACCGGGTATTGGTGGACCTCAGGCACTGTAGCCGACTATGATCCTTATTTAGTCGGTACCAAGAAAGGCGGAGAGGATAACGGGAAGCCCGGAGATGGCGACACTAAAGACACAATGGAAGAGGAGGAAAATCTTTATATAGCACTTGGTTTGTTTGAACCTGAGATTTATATGGACCTTGACTGGAATTCTTCTGGTATGAGCGTCAGGTGTGTTTATGGTGAAGGGGTTCCGAGACTGAGGGATTCCCGTGTGACTGCTCTAACAACCACATCGGCCACAGTTACTGGTCATATTATTGATGACGGAAATATGACCCTTACTGCCGCAGGCGTGGCATGGGGAGTTTCTCCAGATCCCGGAACGGGTGATAATGTGGTACATGCAACCCCGGGATTCGGCAATATGGAGGTTAATATAGAGGGATTGGAGCCCAATACGGTTTACTATGCAAGGCCGTTTGCAACCACAACGCAGGGCACAGGTTACGGAAACACTCTGATGTTCACTACTTACAATGATATCATTACCGATATTGACGGCAACCAGTATTATACTGTGGTGATAGACGATACTGAATGGATGGCTGAAAACCTCCGGGTTACCCGGTACAAAAGTGGAGACGCAATACCAACCGGATTGGATGATACGCAATGGCAGGATGCGGAGGCCGGGGCGTATGCGGTATTTGATTATGAATACTACAATGCCGAAGGGATAAACTCTGATGAAGAGATGGCTGAAGCATACGGACTGCTCTACAACTGGCATGCAGTGGCAACAGGCGATCTGTGCCCCGCAGGCTGGGTCATGCCGGCCGATGAGGATTACTCAGCACTTTTAAATTATGTCGGAGGATATGAAGGTACAGGAGAACTTGTTAGCACTCGCACCGAACCAGATATGCATCCCCGCTGGGATTCACCCAACAGGAGCACCAACGAAACAGGCTTCAGCGCGCTTCCAGGAGGGCTACGCAACAGCACAGGTCAATACTTCGAACTTGGTCGGACCGGGTACTGGTGGTCTTCGACAGAAATCGAGGGGCAGCATATCGGTATGGAAATAGGCAGTTTTCATGGAGTACCGGAAGCATATATTTATTCACTAAATGCAAACTCAGGTTTGTCGGTTCGATGCATCAGGGCACCACAAACAAAAACCACATTACACTTTTTTGAAAATTTTGAAGAAAACAATGAAGAGGGCTGGTCATTTATTCCCTACGATGAAGAGTATGTTCTTGATCATCATTATTTTGTAGAAAATAATGAGCTTCGTTTCCTCTCATCGGGTTCCGAATTTGTCCAGTTTCTTTTACCGGTAGAAGCTACAAAGGATGATTTTTCATTCAGGATTAATCCTGGAAGCGGCATAACCGGGGTTGAAGAGGGTGGATTTGGCCGCAAAGGCTTCAGGTCTATGGTTTTTGTCGGATTCAGACCAGGTACGGTAGAGCTGTTCTATACTGAAGATATATTGAATTATACTGATCCTGATGTTATTTCGCTCGGCTCAACCGTCATGCCTCCTGAGATCAATAGCATGCAACTTGATATGGTAAGGCTTGAGGGAAACAACATGTATGTCAGTGCCACGGTAAACGGCACAGAGATAGGAAGCGGACTGGTAAATGATGTAGATGAGGGGCTTTTCGCCGGACAAATGGTGGTATTTATCGAGAAGGATTTTGTGGAGACATTCATGGAATGGTCTTTTGATGAGGTTGAACTGGATTATAATCCATACATTTCCGAACAGGGGAATTACTTTGATCATTTTGAAATGGATTACACCCCCTGGTTTCGTTCCGGAGATCTTGAAAATATTGCTAATGACATAATGATAGGCGATGGTATGTTATTTTTTTATACTCATGTAATGGATTATTCAGAACTTACAGTTACTGCACCGACAGGCGCGGTAAAGGATTTTACCATCGATGTTGACTTCAGTTATCTAAATTTGTCAGATTCAGAATTTGCAATCGGCAGGTATTCTGATCTTTTAAAGTATTATTTGATAGTTTATTATGATGGAATTAATCTCCAACTTGCATATGGCGACGGTTCAGGCATGCTGAACTTTATTTCAGATCCGTATACCATTGAGCCGTATGAAATTGAAAATCTGAAATTTGAAGTAGCTGATAATGAGGGTGATTTGTTGCTATTTGCGTGGGTAAATAACCAGGAAACCCCTGTCCTTGCAGGATCACTCACTGATCCCCCCCTGGAACTGAAATCCGGGCATTTGGTAATTTCCTTTTGGGGAGAAGAAGAACAGGCAATTATAGATGCATCGATAAATAATGTTGAGATAATATATCAACCTTTTACTGGCAGTCCGCAATAAACATAAAGCCGGGCTTAGATCCATTTCATCTTGTGGTGGATTTAAGCCCGGTTTTCAAGGTTGGAAATAAAAATTATGAAGATACTGATCCTATGCACCGGAAATTCATGCCGCAGCCAGATGGCGCACGGTTTTATGGAATCATTTGATAAAAGGATGATTGTCAGATCTGCAGGAACTGAAGCCTCTGGCCACCTCAACTCTAAAGCAGTTGAGGTAATGAGAGAAATTGGTATAGATATCAGCCACCACACCTCAGACCCGGTTGAAAAGTACCTTAAAGAGGAATGGGACTATGTTATAACAGTATGCGGTGGTGCCAACGAAAATTGCCCTGTTTTTACAGGCAATGTAAAAAACCGTCTCCATATCGGCTTTGATGACCCTTCGCATCTGACTGGCACTGATGAATATATTCACAGTGAGTTCATCAGGGTAAGGGATGAGATTAAGGAAGGATTCTATAAGCTTTATAATGAAAGGATAAAACCATATCTGGGCAGCAGAGGTATTGGTTAATTTGCTATCCCGGAAGAAGAGTTCACATTTAACGGGAACCTGCCGGCAAAGCCTGCAAGTCCCTGATCCTTAGAGCGGGAAACGGGGATCGAACCCGCGACCCTCAGCTTGGGAAGCTGATGCTCTACCACTGAGCTACTCCCGCTTATGCAACAAAAATAATCTTATTTTTCAATTTTAGGTAAAACAGATTAGTAAAAAATGCGGTGAAAAATTCGCTAAAATCTGACTATCCACCCCCGACAGGAGTGGCTTTAAGCCCTATTTTTGCTGCGCACCGTGTATTTTTGAGTGCACATGCCTTTCGGGCAAAGCCAGCCCAGGACATTACCGTACCCAAAAGATGCGGGTTTTTAAATTAAACTAAAAAAATATTTATATTACAAAAAACCAATTATTTGTTTTTAATTTTAAACGTAATAACTTAATATTGAGGTATTGTAATATTATAGAATAATTCATGTAATGATCTATCTTATAGCGACATATACCGTAGCAGACTTCAAGAGATGGTACAAGGCATTTGGTGAAAACGAGCCAAAGCGTATCCAGGCAGGCCTGAGAGTTGAAAATATCTTCAGGGAGTTTGAAAATGGAAACCGGCTGAAAATACTCATGAGCATTGAAACCCTTGATGCAGCAAATGAGTATGTTGAGTCTGTTACCACACCGGAAGATATTGAAAAAATGGGAATAACATCACCCATCGATATTAAGTTCTGGGATGTTTTTTACTAAGTTTATCTGATCCGGATTATACTTAAGGGCTTTGCTTCGGCCATAAATCGGTTTTTGAATCATGGACCTTTTTCAGGTATAGTAAATCCTGATTATTCAATCTTTCCAGTTTTCTTTTAATCTCTTCTTATACCGGCAGTTGAGTTTTTAGCGAGATAAGAACTATTCCTAAAAAGGAAAAATTCAATTTTATTTTTGAACATTTTTTATTGGTTACTGTTATTTGATTAACAGATCTGGAAGCCTGTGCAAACCGGCAATTATTATTTATATAGTAACCAAATGAGGCTCCCGTGTGCTGACTTAATAAAATAAATTGAATGTCACATCCGGATTGCATTCATAAATTAAAAGTCAATTGCATGTAACATCGACCGAAGATCAATAAAGCATGAGCGCTGCACTGATTAAAATACAGAATATCCATATCATGAATCCATAACACATTGTTGTACTGGCAGATAAGCTAAATAATAATGCATAATTTATCATTTATTAATTAAAAATCAATACTATGGAACAACCGGAAACAATTAACATTATGCCGAGAATTGGCGATTTCGCACCCGACTTTACGGCAATGACAACTGTCGGTCCACTAAAGTTCTCCGAATACAACACAGGTAGCTGGGTAATTCTGTTTTCGCATCCTGCTGACTTCACCCCGGTATGCACCACCGAGATGTCTGCGTTTGCACAGAGAGAAGATGAGTTCAAAGCAATGAACACCAAGCTGATGGGACTGAGCATTGACAGTATTCACTCCCACATCGCCTGGGTTAACAACGTAAAGGAGAAGATGGGAATACTAATGAAGTTCCCCATCATTGCCGACATAGATATGAAGGTGTCAAAGCTGTACGGAATGCTTCAGCCCGGAGAGAGTGAGACTGCTGCAGTACGTGCTGTTTTTATCATCGATCCGGAGGGTATTGTCCGTCTCATCATGTACTATCCCCTTAATATAGGCCGCAGTATGGATGAGATAATCCGCTCCCTAAAGGCATTACAGACTGCCCATGAGCATAAGGTTGCACTGCCGCTCGACTGGCAACCAGGCGACAAAGCAATAGTTCCCCCTCCAAAAACTGTTGAAGATATGGAAGAGAGGGTGAAGAGCAACTTTGAGATGGTCGATTTCTACCTTGCCAAAAAAGAGCTGGAATAAAAATAACCGCAGTACAGGATCAGATTGTCCGGGTTTTCAGGCGAACCCTTACGCGGGTAGCTGCCGGGAGAGATGTTAAAGCATCTCTCCTTTTTTGCTATTTTTGCAATAAATTTTCAGATGCTGCCTTTCTTTGTTTTTGCATTCATAGTCCTGCTGATAGATATCTATGTATATAAGGGACTTAAGATAGTTTTTAACAAACCCGCCAAAACGGCTGTCAGGGTTTGGTTAAAGATATTGTACTGGTTGGTACCGGCAGTACTACTTCTTCTTGTTACCTGGGCAGTTTTTTTCAGAACAGTTGATCCGCAACCGCCGGTATTCAACCTATACTACTATATAGTTGCATATACTCTATTGTTTTATATGCCAAAGCTGGTGTTCGTGGTTTTTCATATTGTTGAAGACCTCATCCACTACACCGAAAAGCTTGCAGGGAAGCTGATTTTATATTTTAAAACAAGAGATATCCCTTACGGGGATGTTAACGTAGCAAGAAGAAAATTCATTAGCCGGACCGGACTTGTCATTGCCGTGATTCCTTTTCTGGCTATTATTTACGGAGTTGCAATCGGCCGCTTTGACTTTCGCGTAACCGGAACCGTAATAGAATCTCCCAGGATACCGGCTTCTTTCGATGGCTTCAGGATAGCTCACATATCAGATCTGCATATTGGAAGCTTCTACGGCTATAGTGACAGGGTAAGGCAGGCCGTAGATATTATAAACAGGCAGGAGCCCGATGTAATTGTTTTCACGGGCGATCTGGTAAACAATTTTACAGCCGAGCTGGACGGATTTATTGATATCCTTGCCCGATTGAGTGCACCTCATGGAGTCTTCAGTATACTTGGAAATCATGACTACGGCGACTATTTCCAGTGGGAATCTCAGGAAGCTAAAGAAGCAAACATGAATGATTTGCTTGAAGCCAAGGAGAAAATGGGATGGCGGCTGCTTATGAATGAGTGGCAGCCGCTGGTGCTTGGCAATGATACAATTGTACTGGCCGGGGTCGAAAACTGGGGCACACCCCCCTTCCCCAGGTACGGCGACCTTGACAAAGCCCTGCAGGGTACATCCGGTTATCCGTTTATTATACTGCTGTCGCACGATCCTTCACACTGGGATGCTGAAGTTCTGGGCCAAAGTAATGTAGATCTTACCTTATCGGGACATACACATGGCATGCAGGTGGGTATTGAAACCGCAATGCTAAGATGGAGCCCGAGTGAGTTTCGGTATCCGCGATGGGGCGGTCTATACAAGGAAGAGGGACAGTTTCTTTATGTAAACAGGGGGCTGGGATACGTGGCATTTCCCGGCCGGATAGGAATGCCGCCTGAAATTACAATTATTGAACTTGTAAAAGGAAAGTAACGGGCAGGGATTATTATAGATTTCAGGTTCTATTAGTTTTCTAAACGTATTATCTTCTGCCTCCCATCGCCTGCAGGTTCATGAGCATATCAAAATCCAAGTCGGCCGCAAGCATAATAACCTGCTGCACGTCAACTTCCCCCGAAAGGGTTACCGCCATGACAGGCCCCTGATGCTGCGATACAATCGTTACCAGCTCGGTTACCTTACCGTTGTTCTCTTTCATTTTCATGGCGATAATCTTATCACTGTCGGTTATCCTTATAAGTTCCTCGTAATCATATTTTATCAGCATCTGCTCCAGGTCATTTACAAGCTCGCGGTTTTTTGCATCAGGAAATCCGTCGCCGAACGACATAATGCCCACCTGCCTGGCGTTACCAAAGAACCGGCTCATATCGGGGTCATCGGCAATATTGAGAGCCAGGTTCATCAATGCAGGCGGGATCTTTATGAAAAAGAAACCCCTTTGGTCGCGGTATGTATGCCTGACCTCTTCTTCAAATGATTTTGGATCATGGGTACAGGCAGTAAGCACAATTACCAGGGTAAAAATGGCAGTGAAGATTCTCTTGAGATAGTTCATACAGGTGCTATTTTGATTTGTGCTGTTCCTGTCAGCAGTAACCTGTTACAAAAATAACAATCCTTCTGGTTATAAATATAACCGTTAATCAATTTTCTCAAGGGCATCCAATCCTTCAATTTTCATCGATCGCGAAAGTTTGGAAATGGTATTGAGGTCTATATTGCCCTGGATGCTGATCAGTGCGTTATTGGTTATTCCTCCGGCCACCATAAGCAATTCGCTTATAACTCCCTCTTTCTCACGGATGAGGAACTTGAAATCCTGTTCCTTTTCTCTTACCACCATCAGTTCCTGGTATTCACCTGCGGGAAGATCCCTCATTATTTCATCAAAGAAGTTCACACCGTCACCCGGCTTCTTTTCTGAAGCAAGAATTCTTATTCCTGTTAACTTGCTGAATACATCTTCAAGCTCCTTATCTCCCGTTTCGAGGTTAGAAAATAAGCTGAACATGTGCCTCGAGATGAAGACCGATGTGTATCCCTCCTTCCCTGAATATTTTTCAAATAGCCGGTCAGCAGGACTACCCTGGGCTGTCACACTTAACGGTATAAGAATTAGCATTGTAATGACTGCAATGTTTTTCATGTTTTTTATCAGTTTATTGATTATTGCGTTTTAAGATGCACTTATATGTTTCTTGCTTTATTTCAGTTATTGGTTATCAGGCTTAAGGCCTGATACTGCCTCATCGAATTTTGAAAGTACGCCTAAACCTGTAGCTCCCTGGTGGAACTTGTGAATTGCCCCGAGCTCGCGTGTCGCTTCAGTCATTTTTGATAATGATCCAAGCTCTTCTGTGCCTGTATTCATGACTGA
>SLRB01000233.1 GCA_007131165.1 Bacteroidales bacterium
AGATATATGATGATGTGGGGCCTGGCGCCAGTGTGGCGATCTGCGACTTTGCGCACCATAACCCGGGTATAGTAGGGGGTGCAATGCTTGCAAATGAATTCATCAGGATGCCTTACCTGTTTACGGGTGTCAGGCCTCCCGGTTCAGCACGGTGGGGTAAGGAGCACAAGGATTTCCAGCGGCACTGTTTTAAAAGGCATGTCAGTATCAGGGGACCTGTTCAGGAGGTCCCAAACCCCGAATCCCGTGTGCAGGTTAGCGAAACGGTAAAGGACTACTGGGGGATACCTGTTGCAAGGATATCCGGGTTCAAGCTTGACGAAGATATTAAGACAGCAAGGTTCATTGCAGCGAAAGCTGAAGAGTGGTTACGGGCTGCCGGGGCAAGGCATATCTGGCAAAGCATACCGGGAACCGGAGTCAGCGGCAGCCAGCACCAGTCCGGTACCTGCCGCATGGGAGATGACCCGCAAACATCGGTAACCAATAAATGGGGACAGATACACGGGATTGACAACCTTTTTGTAGCCGACGGCAGCCTTCACGTGACCAACGGAGCTTTCAACCCCGTTCTTACAATAATGGCGCTGGGATACCTGGTATCTGACTATATCGTGAAGGAGTGGAACCATGGCAATAAATTCGGATAACCGGAAAATAAATCTTGTAAATCAACAACATAACAGGAAAAAATGACAAGGTTCAAAAAAAGACTCGCCATAGTACTTGCAGCACATTTCGTACTTCTTCTTGCCCTGCTTGGCTATTACAGTTACTGGACGGCACTGCCGCCCGACCGCACCTGCATGTCCTGCCATGAGATTGAACCGTCATACGATATGTGGGCATCATCGGCCCACAGAAACGTCAACTGCATCGAATGCCACGGTACCGCCCTGAGCGGCGGGATTCACACCCTCCGTGAAAAGATGAGAATGGTTTTCAGGCATTATACCAGGGAATTTTATGACGACATAGCCCTTACCGAAAGGCAGGTGATCGAGATGAACCAGACCTGCCGGGAATGCCACCAGGCTGAATATGCCGCATGGCTCTCAGGCGGACATTCGGCAAATTATGCCCGCATTTTTCTCGATGAAGATCAGAACAGCAGCGAACAGCTGAACCATGACTGCCTGAGGTGCCACGGCATGTTCTACGAAGGTGATATATACTCGCTGGTTGAGCCAGTAAGTATTGAGGGCCCGTGGTCGTTGCGGGACCCGCTTATGGCAGATCAGCCCGTGATCCCCTGCCTTGCCTGCCACAGCATTCATGAGGACGGGATACCAAAAGAGGATATGCCATATGACGGCAATGAAGATGTTCACTACACACGCATGCCCGGTTACAGCAAAGCCGGTTTCTTCGACCGTAACGAACGCAGGTTCTTTAACGCAGCCTACCTCCCAAAACCGGTAATGTGGGACGGCGACAGGCAGCTTAAAGTGTCTGACGATCCCCGAATGAGAATGTGCATCCAGTGCCACGCACCCGATGTATGGCATCAGGCAGGAATGATGGACGACCGCACTCCGACTGGGGTGCATGAGGGACTTAGCTGCCTGGCATGCCACACCACCCATTCAAACTCGGCTGTAAACGCCTGCATTAATTGCCACCCGGGAACTTCGAATTGCGGACTTGATGTGCGGACCATGAACACAACCTATGCATTCAAAGACAGTCCCAATAACATCCATTTTGTGTCGTGCGCCGACTGCCACGACGGCGTAAGGCCTGATGTAACAAATTAAAATTTTAACTTATGCAATCACCAGAAGAAAGCCGCGCAATTGAACTGTTCAGAAGTGGATATAACTGTGCCCAGGCTGTTGTTTCTTCCTTTTCAGAAACAATGGATTTTGACATCGACCAGGCAGCAGCCCTCTCTGCAGGTTTTGGAGGAGGCATGGGAAGGCTTCAGAAAACATGCGGGGCAGTTACCGGGGCATTTATGGTGCTCGGCATTTATAATTACCGTAAATATTCTGAACCAACCGAGCGTAAAAACAGGGCCAGCGATATGGTGAGGGAGTTCAACCACCGGTTCGGCTCTATTTACGGTACGACCGATTGCAGTTCATTGATTGAATGTGACATATCAACAGAAGAGGGACGGAGAATTGCAAAGGAAACAGGGCTGTTCGAAAAGATATGCGAGCCCTGTATAGCCGATGCCGTGAAGATTGTACTCGAAATGACAAAATAACCGACATTGCATCTGACGCCTCTCCGGCAGGAAATCATTCTGTTGACCGGCCGTCTTCCAGGATATTTATATACCTGCCCAGATCTGGTTTAAGTGGTACGTTCCGGGATTGGTACATAAACCCTGCAGTCTCTTCTATGCTTGCCGAATCGGACTCCTCCCAGCCCTGTTCCCACCTGATCCTTGACATTACTACCTTCTGGTCATCGACAGGCAGGCCAATGTACCTTGCAGCTATCGCTGCTGCTGAATCGGGATAGGCATATATCAGCTGATTAGCCTTGTCGAGAGCACGGATTATTGATCTGAGGGCATCTTCGTTATTCTGCAGAGTCCTGTTTGTGGCAATAAGCAGGTGCGGGTAGTGATTTTTTATGCTGTACAGGTTTGCAAGCTCATGAACCCTGTCCCCGCAAAGTTTCTCGGTGTTAATTGCCCATGGCTCGCTGCCTGCAATCGCATCAAGCTGCCTGGTCATTAGAGCCTCGGGCATATTCTGCGGATCCATGGGAACTATAGTAACATTTCCTGACAGACCATTGCTTTCAAGCCACCCGAGCAACGCGGCATGCGTGCTTGACCCTACCTGCACACCCAGCCGTTTTCCAGCGAGTCCGCCTGGTTCCCTGATCAATGTATTAATTTCAGGGCAGTACCGGTTTCCACCGGTAATCATCCTGCAGCAGTCACTTCAGGCTGGCCCTTTGTCTGTGGTACCAGGAGTCCGTCTTTCAGAAGATATAGCTTGTCGGCCAGGTCGATCCCGGTAAAATGCCCGTGGGTTGTTACCACCATTGCACTATTATTTTCTCTGACATACGAAAGCAGAATATTGAGCATCTCATTTCCTGTCTCATCATCAACATTCCCGGTAGGTTCATCGGCAATTATCAGTGACGGCCGGTTGATCAGTGCCCTTGCCAGGGCAACTCTCTGCTGCTGACCTACACTGAGCTCGAGCGGCAGGTTATCCAGCCTGTGCCCCAGATCCATATTCTCAAGGATGGTGATGGCTTTTTCTCGTTTTTCAACAGCGCTAAGATTGCTGTTGAGAAGTGCAGATTCGACATTTTCCAGTGCGGTCCATGACGGGATAAGGTTGAAATTCTGGAACACCAGGCCTATCTTTTGTCTCCGCACATTTGCAATCTCTTCACTTGAAAGCTTATTATACGGTATACCATCAATAAGTATCTCGCCCGAATCAGGGGCATCAATACCGCTAAGCAGCCATTGCAGGACCGACTTGCCTTCACCGCTCCTGCCCTTTATTACGATCAGCTCGCCGGGATATACCTCCAGATCAACACCCTTTAAGATCTCTATAATGCTTTTTCTTATCCTGAAGCTCTTCGTGAGGTTTGTGCACTTTAATATTGGCTTGTTTTCCATGACTCTGAGAGTTTTTTAAGAATACATTTCTATGCTTTCCTTAAGATATCTGCGGTCTGCAACCGGGCAGCCCTGAAGGCAGACAGGATACCTGCAAGCAGTCCGCCGGCCACCGGTAAAAGCAACCCGGCAAAAACCACGTAGTTGTCAACTGAACGACCTCCGTCTCCGAAAAGATCTCCGGGCAGCAGGTGTATCAGGATAAATGCACCGGCAACACCAGCTATCCCTCCGGTAATCCCATATATGGAAGCTTCTGTCATTACCTGGATCACCACATTTTCATCCCGCCATCCTATTGCCTTCAGCACCCCGATGTCAAACCTACGCTGTATTACTGAAGAATACTGGATTTTCATGGCCACCAGCAGCATGCATAATATAACAATACCTGTTATTATCCAGGCCGTCCTGTCATTTATACCCATGGCCATCATGCTTGGCTGGTAGCAACCATATGAGGTTATTCTTGAGCTTGAACCAAGAATTGAAGCAATATCTGCATGAGCCTGGTCATGGTACCGGGCACCCAGACTCTCGATCAGCACTGCATTAATTGGTAACTCTGCTATCTCATCAAGACGGGTTTCAATCAGTTCGCGGAGCCCCTCAAGTGACATGTATATGTTTGCCTTGCCGGGACGCAGGGGAGGGTTGACAATAGCGGCAATCTCATATGCAAAATCGCCTATCTGCAATTCCGATCCCACCTCGAGTCCGTAAGTCCCTGCAAAATCATCTTCAACCATAATACGGTTATCTTCCCCGTGTTCGATGAATTCACCCTCAACAACCTGCGACTTTGCAACAACAGTATATGGATAAACATCGTGCCCTGTAAGATCAATACCCCCGATCAGCCATTCACCGGAGCCTAAAAAGGATCTTATCCTGAACATAAGGTAGGGTGAAGCATCAAGCACATAAGGAGACTGTCTTATCAATTCAATCTCTTCCTCTGATATAATATTTGTCGGGGCATTGTTAACTACAAAACCCTCCCTGTCAGGATCATACTTGTCAGTCGCGAATGTCTGTATGCAGCAGCCATATATTGTGAGCCGGGGACTGTATGCCACGGAATGGGCGCCCACGTTCCATAATACACTCTGGGCTGTATCACGGGTAACTCCGGCAAGAGAAGAAACAACAACCACTATTGCACCTACAAAGAAATAACTCAGTATGGCGCCTGCTGTCCGTTTCTTCCTTCGCCACACTTCCTTAACCGCATATCTCAATGAATCTCTCATAATCCTTGATTTTTATAATTTTCAGTAATCTTGTCAGAGCTTTCGGAGTATTTCTGCGGGTTTAAGCCTCAACGATACTAAGGCCGAAATAAAACCAGCGATTACACCTGCAAGAACGGTAAGGAAAAAGCCTGCTATCAGAACCAGGGGATCAAATGTTGCGGTAAACGATTCCTCAAGCCCAAGCCATTGCCCGACAGGAAAGGATACTATCAGGAATGTTGCTATGGCAACTCCCGCCAATCCGCCTATTACTGAATGCAGAAAGGACTCGCCGATAACCTGGGAAACTACATTGCGGTCAGACCAGCCGATAGCCTTCAGGATACCTATATCATTGTCGCGCTCCACAACTGAATAATACTGCGAAGACATTACCAGAAGCAGAATTGTTATAAAAACTATCAGCCCGAGCAACTGCATTCCCCTGGCAGTGATCCCGATTGCCGTGCCGGCGGGGCTGAAACAGCCATAGCCTATGGTCGAGGAGTTAAATCCGAGTATCTCACGGGTATCGTTCATTGCACTGCGGTTGGCAAGCGAACTGGCACCGTCAACCAGAACTGCATTGATAACTCCGTGTACCGGCTCCTCGATCCGCGTGTTAAGCACCCAGTTTGCATCATCCAGGGTCATATAGATATCAGCCTTGACAGGACGGATTCCCGGGCTCAGTATTCCTACAACTTCAAATTCGCGGTCATCAAAATAGAGTATGTCACCCACTCCGTACTGTTCAGCATCAGCAAATGTCTGTTCCAGGAGCACTACATCGCTGTCTCCCGGTTCAATCAGGCGCCCTTCAACTATGTCGGTAGCCGAGCAGCTTACCATCCTGACCGATTCCATATCTGAGGCATCAAACCCGGAGAGTATCCATGAGCGCTCCACATACTCATCTGTCCTGACTGTAAATGTAAGCAGTGGTGCTGCGTTTCTTACATTCGGAGACCTGCCGACCTCTTCGGCCAGTGATACAGGGAACAGCACCGTAGGGTTATTGTAGATGAGAAGCCCCTCCTTTCCGGCATCCCGGAATTCTACACCGCCTCCCTCAAGACCTGCATCATAAATAATCCCTATAAACTGGGCCCCGGTATACTGAAGGGCCTCGGCAGCCCCAAACCGGGAAATCCCGGCAAATGTGATGGTAATAACAAGAAAAGCTACAGCAACCAGGTAACCAAGCATGGTTCCCATGCTCCTGCCCTTCCTTCGCCTGGTCTCCTTCCAGGCATAACCTATCATGTTTCGCATAACAAGAAGTTTAGCAGACCAATTTAACAATCGGATTTATTATATTAACCTGTAGGTGGCAAAATATCCTGTATGATTTATACCATGTATCACGGAGAACAATCACATCTCTCGACTGAACCGTTACCTGTCCTGAAATTGAGCTCAATAATGTAAATACCTGCTGTAACATTAACAGATTCAATATTGGGGCCGTTACCACGAAATTCTATATTACCGTCATATACATTGAATTCTGTATGCCACCAGTGAGTAAACCATCCGTCGGGGTGCCAGGCATACATCCTGACAGCACCGCCATTCAGGAATTTTTGCAACCGCAGTAACTCAAATTCATCATATACCATAACTCTTGCATCCTGGTTACGGGTGGTCCAGTCGCCGACAGGCTCACCTATCAGGTAAACCTCAGGCCGGTTGACAGTGACCTTCCCGCTCCTCAGATTGATGGTTATCATGTAAAAGCCCTCTTTTTCGGGAACAGGCATATCCTCATCTCCCAATGAATAGAGGCCATCTTCTATTTCATTGCCGTAACCAAAGTCTTCTTCCCAGTCCTTTGCAGACGAAAACCTTACAGTTCCGCTGCCGTTAAGCCACACAATCTTCCAGAAAATATGGGACCTGCTGTGAACTGGTATCATCTCAAAGTCATTAAGTTCCCATACCCATGCCTCCTCACCTGTATGCGAGCTGATGCCGTCGCCAATAACAAAAATTCTTTCGGGATATGACGCAGTGCTGCTTTCATGCATTGTTGCACTAAATCCCTCACCCACAGTCCAGTTTACAAAACATGTATAGATACCTGAATGTTCATCTGAGATTTCGTAAGTATCACCTCCGGGAACCATAGCAAGAGAAAATTCTTCGGGACTGCCCGTCATTGACCCGCCAAAATATGTATAGACCATAACATCTTCACCCGATATCCCAATCATATCAGCTCCTCCATATCGTATCCTGAATTCACCGGCATAAAGCGATAGTTCATCAACCTTGAACATCATATTGGTTTTATCAAACCCTCCTGAAAGTGGTATAACGGTTGTTGACCATTCATCACCTGAAAACCTGGCATACACTTCCAGGTCAGGCACATGGGATATGAGGTATCTTTCTGTTTCAATGTCAAGGACAATATGATATATACCATCTTTGTCAACAGTAAAAACCCCGGCATCAGTACCAATGATGCCTTCTACGGTAGTATTATTCGTTTTTGTACCGGAAGGCCCAATTGCTGCGAACTCCCGGGTTACCGGTCCGTAAATTGTCTGCTCCCTGTTAGCAATTTCAATAATACTGAATCCATCATTCCCGGCACTTACAGCAACATAAATTTCATAAAGCCCCTGTCTTGCCTGCCCGGTTGCTGCATTGACCGCTGGCTGCATCATTCCCCCTTCTGAAAACTCCTCGAATGCAGTAGCTTTTCCCTTTATGTAAATGCCGTCCTTTTCAGGCAGCAGGGGGCCCGGATCATCCCCTTTCAGGCAGGAGGTGCACACAAGCACTGCTGATAAAATTACAGCAATTAGATTTACTATACTTCTGTATAACATAGACATAGTTTTGTCTGCAATATGTAAAACTTATTTTTCAAATTAAAACTATAACTTACCTGGATTTATACCAAACTATCCCTTAATAAATCTGCATCATCCGGCTTTACTGTTTCAAGCCGTCTTATGTAATTCGGCAAAATTCATATATATATTGACATGTTTAACTTTTGACAAATATAGATTTTTTTATGTTAATTTTATTCAGATATAAAGAAGTCCTTCATAACTTTGTATTAAATTTGCAGCGAGTCCAGACTTCAATCCTCATATTGTTCAATATCAGTTATTATGAAGTATATTTTTCTTTTTGGCCTTACATTACTTTTTATGCCCGTTACTGTCACCGGGTCTAATTCTGTTGTTGTTAATAATGAGATAGCCGGTCAGCCGGAAACTGGCAAAAGTGTTTCTCTTTACTATTTTTACTTCGTTCCCCGCTGTGATGAATGTATCATTTTGGACAAGGCCCTGGATGAACTGATTGAAGAAAACTTCAGTAATGAAATCAAAAACGGCAGGCTGGTTTTTAAAAGGATCAACCTGACCGAGCCTGATAATAATGAGCAGGAAATCATAAGACAGTTGAGAGTCAGGAGGCAGCTGCTCCTTCTGGTCTCGGAGGATGAAACGGAGAATCTTACAAGAGACGCCTTCCGGTTTGTAGAGAGAGACCGTGAAAGGTTCAATCAGTCGATGCTCGGATCCATCAATGGGATGCTACAGTGATTGATCGCCGGGGTGCAATTGTATAAACCAGTCCGCCTGAAACCCTGAATGAGGATGTAAGCTGGGGACCCACAAGATCGGCATGCAGGGGCACGTCGGCAAGCATCATAACAGAGAGGTTCGGGGTCAGCACAGCGATTATTCCGGGCGATGCGAACAGCCACCTCCCTCCTATCATGTCAACTTTCTCGCCGTCAAGCATATCCCTGGCTTGTTGCCGGTACCGCATGAATCCGAAAATATCAAAATTAACTCCTGCATAAAAGCTGTAGCTCAGACCCGCGCTTGCCTGGAACTCATTACCGAAATCATAAACGCAATCATCAAGGTAATCGCTGTTCCTGCCAGCGTACCTGTAGGTAACCCCGCTGCTAAGGTTTAGGTTAGGTATAAACAAATGGCTCTTTGACAAGCTTAGCCATGATATTGCATCGAATGAGCCTGAGCCGGGTTGTATGTCCATGCCGAACTCATCACCACCTGTACCGGCAAGCCTGTAGCTTCCTGTTGGCAGTTTGGGGCCCATACCTGCAGCGACCTCCCAGCCATTATATGCAAGCGGGTTGAGCAACCGGTATTTTGCCATGAGTACCATGTCGCCGAAACCCCACAGGAAATCAACCTGCCTGGAGCC
>SLRB01000211.1 GCA_007131165.1 Bacteroidales bacterium
CGGGCAGCTGCCGGTATTCGGACTGACAGCCGGGCTTCCTTCGGCGCTGAGAAACTTCGTGGGCCCCCGGGGAAAGGTTTTCGGGCTTGACCATTTCGGTTATTCAGCCCCTGCAGGTGTACTGGATGAAAAATTCGGGTTCACCCCCGAAAACGTTTTCAGGGAGGCCGTCAGCTATCTTGAGGAATACCAGGAAAGCAGCTGACCCGGGATGTAGGCCGCACCCCTGTTGCGGGTCAGGGACAGAGGCTGGCATACCCCGGCAGCCGGCTGCAAACACGGCGGTACAGCAGCTCCCGGTACCGGCATAAGTCAGCTCCCCTGCCATACCGCTGCTGCGGTGAAACAAACCTGATGCTAACCCGGCTTATTAAACCTTTTCGGGTTTTACCGGTCTATATTTTAATATCAACAAGCGGTTAATGCAGGAACACAGCGACAGCGAGCTATTATCACTCTTCCGGGACCCCGGCCGGAAAAGTTATGCCTTTAACATGATAGTCAGAAAGTATCAGGAGAGGCTTTACTGGCATATCAGGAAAATGGTGATAGTGCATGACGACGCCGATGATCTTCTGCAGAACTGTTTTATCAAGGCCTGGAAAGGTCTTGATAGCTTCAGGGAAGAATCGAAGCTTTTTACCTGGCTTTACAGGATAGCAACAAACGAGGCGCTCTCATTCCTTAAGGAAAAGAAGCGAAAATATTTCCTGCCGGTTGTGGATGTGGAGTCTGAGCTGAGTGCAAATCTCGAAGGTGATGAATATTTTGACGGTGATGAGCTCCAGCTCAAACTGCAGAAAGCTATTCTAAGTCTTCCCGAAAAGCAGAGGCTGGTGTTCAATATGCGCTATTTTGACGAGATGAAGTATGAGGATATGGCAAAAATACTTGACACTTCAGTCGGCGCACTCAAGGCTTCGTACCACCATGCAGCAAAAAAAATTGAAAATATTATAAAAGGCGATTAAACCAATAGGGTCGCTTTGTGTCAAATAATCAGTCATGAAAGAAAAAGATAACATAAAAAATTTGCCCGGAGGCAAGGATAAAAGGAACCCCTTTTCGGTTCCCGAAGGATACTTTGACAACTTTCCGGCAAAACTGGCTGACAGGATTCAAAAAGAACATCCCCCTGAGGTTTCGCTCAAAAGCCGTCTCTGGGATACAATCCGTCCGCAACTTGCCCTCGCGGCAACGATTACAGCATTTGCCGTAATCGGGTATTTTGGATTCAGGAGCTTCATGGATACCTCCGAAGAGTGGCTCAGCGATGAGATGATAACCAGTTATATCGAGTATTACCAATATGAATTCAGCGATCCATACCTGCTTGGATTGCTGGCAGAAGAAGATTTCGATTTTGAATACTACCCCGAAGACTACGGCTGGGAAGTTTCAGATGATCCTGATCTGTATATTGATTATCTTTACCAGGAAGAGGTCGACCTGTACCTGATTATGACAGAGTTTTAACCTAAAGCAAACAACGATGACCAAATATTTTGTAATAGCAGCATTAATTCTACTCCCCTGCACCCTGGTCGACGCGCAACAGCCACATCGAAGAGGAAGAGCTGAATTTGAGCAGGTTGAGGCTGAAAGGATAGCGTTCCTCACACGCTACCTGGAGCTTACCAGTGATGAGGCAAAAGAGTTCTGGCCGGTATATGACGACTACAGGAACCGCAGAGAACTGCTTGCTCAGGAAAGACAATCGGCAGCCTGGTATTTCAGCCAGAACTGGCGCAACCTGCCCGATTCGGAGATCGAGGAGCTGGCTGACAAATACGTTTCCCTGCAGGCACAGGAGGCAAGGCTGGCTGAAGAGTTTCACGAAAAATTCAAGTCGGTCCTCCCCGCCGTTAAGGTTATGCGGCTGTACGAAGCCGAAAACATATTCAGAATGCAGCTTCTCAGGCGCGTGAGAGGATCAGGTGCCGGAGCTCCGGGGCGGGGACCGGGCGGGCCCCCTCAATAATTTCCTGTTCAGCTGAATTTGCTTACCCCCCGGGGTCTGTAAGCCACCAGGTTATTCCGGCCGGTGGCAAATCTCCAGGTGGTAAGAGGTACAACGGTCGTAAAACATTACGGCCGTTTTTTTTATTTGAAACAGACTTTCCCGGTTTATAACCGGAATTCCCGGAGGTTTATTAATTTTATACAAAAATTGTTATAAGCAGTTAACCATCATCATCACTCCCGGTTATCCAGGTTTATAACCTAATCTACTTAACAGGTGCCAATGATCCAGGTCAAGAAGGTTATTCACAATATACTGGAAGTATCCGATCCGGATGACAAATTCGGGAAAACATTTGACATAATTCTCATAACACTTATCCTGCTCAATGTAGCTGCCCTTGTAATGGAAACCGTTGAGCCGGTTAACGCTGTTATGGGTGATTTCTTTTTCTGGTTCGAGTTCTACTCGGTCATCTTCTTTTCAATCGAGTATATCCTGCGTTTATGGACAATCACCCTCAACCCCAAGTATTCACATCCCGTCACGGGCCGCCTGAGATATATGGTCTCGGCCATCGCGCTTATAGACCTGTTCGCCATCCTGCCGTTCTTCATGCCGTTTTTCAGAATCGACCTGAGGTTCCTGAGGATATTCAGGGTGTTCAGGATATTCAGGCTGCTTAAGGTTGCCCGCTACTTTAAGGCGCTCAATCTTATGATCAGGGTATTTGAAAATAAAAAGGAGGAGCTCATCATGATGCTCACTTTTATCCTTTTTATGCTCGTACTGTCAGCCTCACTAATGTATTACATCGAGAATGCCGCCCAGCCTGAGGCTTTTGCCAGCATTCCCGATGCGATGTGGTGGGGAATTGCCACCCTTACCACTGTCGGTTACGGCGATGTTTACCCAATAACACCCCTGGGCCAGTTGCTGGGGGCTGTCATAGCCATTCTGGGCATTGGCTTTTTCGCTCTGCCCACCGGCATCCTGGCTTCTGGTTTTTCAGAAGAAGTAAGAAAAAACAAGGAGAAAACCAATTCCTGTCCCCATTGCGGCAAGGAACTGCCTGAATAATATAATCAGGGGACTACTACCCCGGGATGGCAGGGTCGAGCGAACGGAGGAAGTCAACCGACTCCCTGATATCCTCAAACATCACACGGTCATTATCTATGAACGGTACCCTTTCACGGTAGGATTCAACAATGCCTTCAAGGAATGCAGAACTGCGGGCCGGGCGGCGGAACTCCAAAGCCTGCACTGCATTATAAAGTTCGATGGCCAGTACCCTTTCAGTATTTTCAACAACTTTCAGGGCTTTTACCGCGGCGTTGGCGCCCATGCTCACATGGTCCTCCTGTCCCCCACTCGATTCAATGGTATCGACCGAGGCAGGCGTGCACAGCTGCTTGTTCTCGCTTACTATGGCAGCAGCGGTGTACTGGGGTATCATAAACCCGCTGTTGAGCCCCGGATTGGCTACCAGGAACAGCGGCAATCCACGCTTACCCGAAAGCAACCGGTAGATGCGCCTTTCAGAGATGCTTGCCAGCTCGGCAACGGCAATACAGATATGGTCCAGGGCAAGCGCCAGCGGCTGCCCGTGGAAGTTGCCCCCCGAAAGCACCATGTCTTCTTCGGGAAAGATGGTAGGGTTATCGGTAACAGAATTTATCTCGCGTTCAAACACACTCCCAACGTATTCGAGGGCATCTTTTGAGGCGCCGTGAACCTGCGGGATGCACCTGAAAGAATAGGGATCCTGCACATGCCTTTTTGTCCGCGACACAATCTCGCTCCCCTTCAGTATCTTCAGTACCCTTGAGGCTGTTTCAGCCTGTCCGCCATGGAGCCTTACTTTATGTAAAAGTTCATGAAAAGCATCGGGGCAACCGTCGTAAGCATCAAGCGAAAGGGCAGCCACAATATCGGCAAGATGCAGGAGCCGGCGTGCCTCGATACAGCACCAGACCCCATAAGCCGCCATGAACTGTGTCCCGTTCAGCAGGGCAAGACCCTCTTTGGACTTAAGTACCAGGGGGTCCCACTTGTACTTCGAGAGCACTTCGGAGGCGGCCATCCTGCTGCCGGCATGGGTCACCTCCCCGAGCCCGATCAGTGGCAGGCTGAGATGGGCAAGGGGTGCCAGGTCGCCCGAGGCACCCAGGGAACCCTGCCGGTAAACTACAGGAAGAACATCATGATTGAAAAAATCGGCCAGCCTCTGCACCGTAGCAAGGTGCACGCCTGAATGGCCGCGCGAAAGCGACACTATCTTAAGCAGAAGCATCAGCTTAACCAGGTGCCCGGGCACCTCTTCGCCCGTACCACAGGCATGAGACATCACCAGGTTCTTCTGAAGGGTGTCGAGGTCGGAAGAGGGGATCCTCCTGTCATAAAGAGACCCGAAACCTGTATTGATCCCGTAAACGGGATCGTCCGTTTCTGACATCCTCCTGTCCAGGTATTCCCTGCAACGGTTTACATTTTCGCATACCTCCTCAGCAAGCCTCAGCCTCAGGTTCCCCGAAAGGATATCCTCAATATCAGCGGCAGTTATCCCGTGTTCTGTAATAATATACTCCTTCACCTTTTATAAGTAAATATTCAATTAAATCATTGGTCTTATAGACCTTACCATAACAATATTTTCATTGTATTTTGTGAAAATATTGAAAATATTGTCATGGGCGGTTCATCAGTTAAACCAGTACGACATTTTGAACACCATAGCCCTGTTGCGCGCATTCATGGTTTCGGGAAAGTAGTTGTCGGTATAGACCAGGAATATGTCGGATACCGGCTTGTACCTCCACTGAAGGCGGGCGTTTATATTCAGGTTGTCAAGCTGTTCGTTGTATTGGATAAAGGTAGTAAAGAAAAGTGTATTGGTAAAGGTTATATCTATCTTGGGGCCAACCAGCCAGAAACTGTTCCTGTCCCAGGGTTCAGGCAGCAGCAGGTCGTTGTAGCTGAAAAACAACGACACGCTTCCATAGGGCTGGTAGCGGTAGTTCAGGTCGCCCTCGACGAACCGGCGGTTACCGTTGTAAAAACCGCCATATCCGGCAGCAACCCTGTACCTGAAAAGCTTGCGGGTATCCGACCTGTACATAACCGATCCCTCAGACCAGTCATGCTCGCTGCCTGCCGGAAGTATGTCAATGCCGGTGTTTGTCGGGTCAAAATCCCGCCTCAGCATTACGTAGTTATGGTTATATACAACATCTATCCGGCTCAGGTTATGAAAAGTAAAATAATAGCCAAGGCTGCTCTCCCTCTCCGTTATCCTGAAATCCGAAGGCCTGAAGAAGTTGTTTGACAGTCCCACGATCCCGTGCTGTTCAATGCGGGATGCTTCAGGGTAAAAACGTACAGTAAGACGCGGGCTAACCTGGAAAAAATCAGTACGGGGCACGAATCCGGCAGAAGCAATATAATTGTCACCCACATAGTACTGCTGTATACCAAGGCGAATCCTTTGCCGGTGATAGTTGAGTTCCATACCCTGGGAAAATTGTGAACCGCCTTCGGCACCGTCGGTAATTGACCCCAGTCCGAAAAAGTTACCGGTCCAGAAATTATCAGGACTCGCAAGGTTAAACTGTAATCCCCCGGTCCGGTTGTAACCAAATCCGTCCCATCCTTGAGGTCCTTCAAAATTCTGCTGGTTGACAAATATCCCCGTAATGTTTGAGCGCGAGAATACACGCCGTTGCAGCGATGCCACAAAGAAGTTGCGCGAAGGATTATCAAGGGTCTGCTCCGTATGCATGTCCATCACCCCGACCCTCCAGTCCTGTCCCATATTCCCGCTGAGCCTCGCCCCTGCAAGCACCGGCGCATCAAGCCCTATCCGCCTGGAAAAGAACGGCCGTATCCTCCTTGATCCGAAGTTGGCAAACAGGTCGGAATTCTCAAGAAAAAACTGCCTCTTTTCCGGAAAAAACAGCTCGAACCTGTCGAGGTCGGTTATCTGCTGGTCAACATCAGCCTGAGAAAAATCGGGATTATAGGTAAGGTCAAGGTTAAGCGATGTCGACAGGGCTACCTTAGCGTCCAGACCTGCATCACCGCGGTACCGGGCATCTGTGCCTGCGACAAAATCGCGTGAGGCGCCGCCAAATACATAAGGTATGAGGGAAAGCCTGACACCCGGGTCAGGTGGCGGCTCATCCCACTGTAAAATTCCGCAATAGGCAAGCGATGCCGTCGGGAACTGCCTTGGGACAGGCGCCCAGGAGGATTTCTCGTTAATCTTCAGGTCCAGCCGGCTGAAATTTATGTTCCACCTGTCCAGTCCGGCTTTATACCTTATCGAACTGAACGGGATACGCATCTCCGCAACCCACCTGTCATCATAACTACGGGTTACAACCTCCCACTTGGCGTCCCATGTAAGGTCGACGGCATGGCCGTTGTTCATGGTGCCGTCCCAAATAGCTCCGGCAGCATTAACCCCGAATGAGTAACCGGTGGTCAGGTCATTGAACGGGTCTATAAACATCAGGAAGTTGTCGTTAGTGCCGAAGCTGAAGTCCCTGCGCAGCGATTCAACCACCCGTGGGCCTGGTTCCACATCATAGAATACAAGAGAGAGGTAAAGCGCATCATCGTCATAGGTCATCCTTATCTCCGACACCGCTTCGCTGTAGCTGGTATCATAGGGTGTCACCATGAAAAAGTCGGTTGCAACATCGGCCAGAAGCCAGTCTTTTTCGTCAATAACCCCGTCAAGAACTATCTCCCCTTCCATCTTTCTGATGTTGAGCACGTAGTCGCTATTGATCGGTTCCCCGGCTGCCCTGGCCTCCTCGATTTGACCGTGTACTTCAGCCATACTGCCTGCACCACCCGAAAAAAGTCCGCAAAACAAAAGCAGAAAAAATGCCGGCAGACCCGCCGGCCAGGATTTTTTTAACATATCTGGTAAATAAGACAGTACTCTGATATTACAACTCTTTGATATAGATATTACGGAACTGAACAAGTGAGGGAGAGCTCACCCATTCGCCGTCTACCATCCTGCCATGATGCTGCAATGCTAATGGACCGCTATCGGGTACATCAGGCAGCTGCACATTTTCGATTACCGTATGACCGTTCAATACGACGGTAAGCCGGTCACCCTTCATCGTTATCTCAAAGGTGTTCCACTCGCCTATGTGGTTGTCGGCCATCATCGAGGGTGTAACTCCAGCCCTCACCTCGGGAGGCATGTTGGGATCCATCCTGTAGCCATAGACTTCGCCCGACCCAATAGGCCATGTCCAGATATTGATTTGCGCCTTTGAAGTTCCCCTCAGGTAAACACCTGAATCACTGTCAGGTACCGACATCCTGATAACCTCGCCGTCAGCATTCAGCTGATGGGTGCCGTCTGGCCTGATAATGGGAACATTCCGGTTAATGAAAGGGGTCTCCTTGATGCGCCAGTCTATCTTCAGCACAAAATCACTGTAAGAATCCCTTGTCCACAAATTCTTGTCGCCGGGCGCCTCACTCAGGGCATCGTAATCTATAACCCCGTCAATAACCTGCCAGTGGCCGTTATCCCCTTCAGGTACGATCCAGCCGGTAAAATCCCTGCCGTTGAAAAGCTGTTTCCATCCATCTGCCTCGCTGCTTTTGGAAAAAGCTGATGTTATTAACATTACAGCAGAAAGCACAAGTATTGCCCCGGCTGTTTTCTTAACTTTGTTCAAAGTGTTTGATCTCATGGTTTAAGTTTTTTTTTGGATTTAAATAGCTGCAAGTACAAGTTTGCCCCCTGTTAAACACCGCCTTAACAGGTAAAATATTCTTCATGGGGGCTAAATTACATAATAAAATTTATTTAAAAGATGCCATGCAATTATTTAACAGGTTAGCATGTTTTTATATCTTGCGGCTTACCAAAACCGATAAATCATGAAGGCGATCAGAATTGCAACAGCCCAGTTCGAGCACAGGAGCGGCGACAAGAACTACAATATCAGCCGGATCGAAGAGTTATCTTCTGTTGCCGCCAGGCAGGGTGCAAAAGCTGTAGCATTTCATGAATGTTCGCTCACCGGTTACACATTCGCACGTAAACTCTCACTTGATCAGATGCTTGAGCTGGCCGAACCGCTGCCCGGCGGTGAAAGCATTGAAAAATTAAGGCAGGTGGCTGCCGGCCATGACATAGCCATCCTTGCCGGGCTGTTTGAGAAGGACAGCGATAATAAAATTTACAAGGCCTATGTCTGCGTCGACAAGACCGGGATGATCGCCAGGCACAGGAAGCTTCACCCCTTTATCAATCCCCATATCATACCCGGGAACAGCTATACGGTATTCGGCCTTCACGGCTGGAAATGCGGGATCCTGATATGCTACGACAATAATGTACCGGAAAATGTAAGGGCAACCGGACTTCTGGGTGCCGATATCATTTTTATGCCCCATGTTACTATGTGTACGCCATCCAGCCGACCTGGCGCGGGGTTTGTGGACCCTGAGCTGTGGCACAACCGGGAGGCCGATCCCACCTCGCTTCGTCTTGAGTTTGACGGCATGAAGGGCCGGGCATGGCTCATGAAATGGCTCCCCTCAAGAGCATATGACAACGCGGCATACGTTATCTTTTCAAATCCGGTCGGCATGGATGATGACCAGCTGAAAAACGGATGTTCAATGATTATCGACCCTTATGGCGACATTGTTGCAGAATGCCGCAACCTGGGCAATGATGTACAAAGCGCCCTTTGCACCCCCGAAAAGCTTACCCTGGCAGGAGGCCACCGGTACAGGCAGGCCCGCAGGCCGGAACTTTACAGGGATATCCTCGGTATGGAACATGAAACAGCGCAAAAGGTGGACTGGCTTAAGCCCAAATGAGGAATGATCCTTTTTATGTTATCCGGCACATAAACGGCCTTAAATAAACATCTGGCATTTTGTTTGTAACAAAACCCTGTTAATATGCGTTAATGCCAGTATGTCGTTTGTGCCTTGCAAACTCGGTCATCAGTAAAAACAAACCTCACATATTTTGGATTATATACCTGAATTCTAACTTAAAATTGATGAATTATGAGAATTACAAAATCATTGTTTGTTGCGGGACTGCTGCTGGTTACTGCAATGTTTACCGCTTGTGAAGATGATGAGATTTTCGATCCTCCCACTGTTTTAACCTCGGCAGGAGGTGAAATTGTTTTGGACGAAGGAGTTGAGGAGTACACTCTTGAGGGTACCGTGCTTTCGGATGCCGGAGTTGCAGAGATCAGGCTCCTGGAAGTAACCGATGACGGCAATTTCCAGATTGGAAGCACTCTTACAAATTTTGAAGATCCCAATTCGGTGCCCTACAGCTTCACCATTACCGGAATAACAGATGTTATGGTCGTTAAGGTTGAAGCAACAGATATTGATATGCAGACCAGCTACTCAGACGAAATCACCCTGGTTTACACCCCGGTACCTGAAACACAACTGACCGATGCAGAACAAACCGAATGGAAGCGCGTTGGAGGGAATGACGGCACCGGGCTGGATGAATTCGGGCTGAAATGGACGAGGAACCTGAAATCGGTTATGGCGGTAATAGAAAAAGACGGAGCCGGCAAATTTGTTCAGCTTGCTGAAGAAGCGTGGGAAGAGATTGAAACCCTGGAAGCCCTAATTGAGGAAGTCGAAGATGCCGAAGACATGGAAGACTACCGGGGTGTATCGGCCGAGCAGGACAACACCTACAACGATGTGCTGGCAACGGTGGTAGACGGCCAGTACTTCCTGATACTGGTAAAATCTGCAACGGTAACAACCGGTGATGCAGGCACCACAGTCACCATTGATGTTGAATATAAAACAGCAGATACAGAATAGCAGCGTTAATTATCCGGCACGGAAGCTGATCACCTGGCAACTGCCATGATCTTTCTTCCCTGGCGGGCCAAAAAATCCCCGGCTGGTTTATGAACAGCCGGGGATTTTTTTCCCCAGGTGATACCCCCTATCCTCCTGTTTGCAGATGGTTAAAAAAAGTTAAGGCAACCATTCTTAATATATTGCCTTCCCTCACAACACAACAACAGCAAGGGCTGCTACCATCTGTTAATGTGACAGATAAGCACCCCGAAGCCAGGCATCATCTATTTAGATTAATAATAAACTATTATGGCATAAGAAAACATGTTCTCAAACATATGCATGAAGTATTATATTTACACTGTTAACTTCTTAAAACCATACCAATGAGATTGTTATTCTCTCTGCAAACGGTTTTGCTGTTTTCACTTACCTGTTTGAATGCCCAGCTGGTTGAGAACTGGCGAGGCCCCGAAAGGCAGGGTATCTACCCTGATACGGGGTTGCTGCAGGAATGGCCCGAAGAGGGGCCGGACATGGCCTGGGCGTATGAACAGCTTGGGGAAGGCTTTACCTCCCCGGTTATTCTCGACGGAAAAATATTTATCACGGGAATGGAGGACAGGACCGGCTACCTAAATGTTCTGTCAATGAACGGGACACTTGAACGAAAATTCCCCTACGGCGAAGAATATTACCAGAGTTACCCCGGAAGCCGCAGCACACCGGCAATTACCGGCAACCTGGCCTATATAGTCACCGGCCACGGCATACTGGCGTGCATGGATCACACAAGCGGCGAAATTGTCTGGCAGATTGACCTGTTCAACGATTTTGACGGCAGCAATATCAGGTGGGGTTTTACTGAAAACCTTCTGGTATCGGGCGATACCCTGTATTGTACCCCGGGAGGCAATACATACAACATTGTGGCGCTCAACAGACATAACGGTGAGGTAATATGGACAAGCCGGGGTTCGGGAAAATTATCGGCCTATTGTTCACCCCTTTTAATAAACCATAACGGCCAGAGGATACTCGTAACCATGATGAACAGCCATATTACCGGCATTGATGCCGAAAACGGAGAAGTGCTATGGTTACATCCCCACGCCAATTTCAGAAACATTCACCCCAATACACCGATATATTATGAAGGCAGCATATATGCATTCAGCGGATACGGAAAAGGAGGTGTAAAGCTCCGGCTAAACCAACAGGGTGACGGTATAACCGAGGTTTGGTTCAATGAAGACCTTGACAACCAGATTGGAGGAACGGTACTGGTGGACGGTTATATCTACGGGTCGGGCGACCGTAACAGATTCTGGTTCTGCATTGACTGGGAGACGGGTGAGACCGTTTACCGTTCACGCGACATAGATAAGGGAACTGTCATATGGGCAGACGGCCGTCTGTATTGCTACACAGAAAGGGGCGAGCTGGCGCTGCTCGAGCCCGGCCCCGAAGGATTTATCATCAGAGGGCAGACAGACATTACGCTGGGATCGGCTCAGCACTGGGCCCACCTTGTTATTGACAGCGGGGTGCTATACGTAAGGCATGGCAACGCATTGATGGCATATAACATAAGCAGGTAACCAATTAAATTATAAATTATGCAAAAGCTGATAGTTTTTATAACAACGATGGTCGCCGCCATGGCAACTGTAACCGCCCAGGTGGCAGATAACTGGAGGGGACCCGAAAGGCAGGGCATCTACCCTGAGACGGGATTGCTGCAGGAATGGCCTGCCGGGGGACCGGAGATGCTTTGGGCATTTGAACAGCTTGGTGCAGGATTCTCATCGCCTGTTGTGGTTGACGGACGGATATACATCTCCGGAAAGGAAGATGGTACAGGGTACATATATGTACTAACTGCTGACGGCACCCTTGAAAACAAATTTCCATACGGGCCCGAGTTCCACGGCGAAGGATACCCGGGAAGCCGCAACACTCCCGCCGTGGTTGATGGTATGATATATATTGTAAGCAGCATGGGGCGTCTGGTTTGCATGGATGCAGGCACCGGCAGAACTGTCTGGCAACTCGACCTTTTCAATGATCTTGACGGCAGGAACATACGTTGGGGACTGACGGAAAACCTGTTGGTTGACGGCGACATATTATACTGTACACCGGGTGGCAGAAAGCACAATATTGTTGCCCTTAACCGCCATAATGGCGAGATCAAATGGTCGAGCCAGGGCACGGGCGAAGTGTCTGCCTATTGTTCGCCGCTGCTTGTCAACCACTACGGACAGAACCTCCTTATTACTCATACTAAGGATCATATCGTTACACTCAATGCCGATTCCGGAAGGGTTCTCTGGAAATACAACCATGAAAACAGGTGGAACGTTCATCCGAACACACCCATATACCACCAGGGAAGCATCTTTGCCTTTAGCGGATACGGACAGGGCGGCGTTAAACTCAGGCTCGATTCGGTAGGCAACCTTGCCGGTGCTGAATGGACCAGCCGCGAACTTGACAACCAGATAGGAGGGGCCGTTCTTGTTGACGGATATATCTACGGTTCCGGGCAAAATAACCGGTTCTGGTTCTGCATTGACTGGGAAACGGGCGACAGGATTTACCGCACCCGCGATATTGACAAAGGAACTGTAATCTATGCCGACGGCCGCCTTTACTGCTACTCTGAGAGGGGCGAGCTGGCGCTTGTAAATCCCTCCCCCCAAAACTTTGATATTGTTGGGCAGACTGACATTAAACTTGGATCGGGGCAGCACTGGGCACACCTGGTGATCGACAACGGCATTCTTTATGTCAGGCGCGGAAATGCCCTGATGGCATTCAATGTCAGCCGCTGACAAATAACTGTGATACCAAAAGTTAATATATATAAAGAGACGTTAATAACCATTAATCAGTAATCAGGGTAACGTTATAAAACTGGTTTACATTTAATTTTGCGATGTGATATCTGGGTTCAATCCCGGCCGAAAACTATATTATTTATGGAAAAAGTTAAAATGAAACGTTTTCAGATCAGATCTTTCCTGCTATTGTTCCTTCTTGTAAATATTTCAGTATCTCTTACAGCCCAATCTCCTAATGGCTGGCGCGGCTACGAACGGAATGGCCACTATGATGAGGCCGGATTGCTTTCAACCTGGCCTTCTGACGGTCCCGAGATGCTGTGGGAAACCCTTGATGCAGGGAGAGGTTATTCCAGTCCCGTGATAGCAGGCGACCGTCTTTATATTACCGGGATGAACGAAAGGCAGGACAGGGAAATTTTTTCAGCATTCACACTCAACGGAGAAAAGATTTATGAAGTTGAATATGGATCTCCCTGGGACGCATCCTATCCTGAAACCCGTACCACCCCTGCTATTGTGGGTGAAAGAGCATGGGTTATCAGCGGGCAGGGTGAGGTGGTTTGCATCGGTATCAATAACGGAGATATATTATGGCGCGTAGAAGGGGGAGAGATATTTGAAAGGGAGACAGGACGGTGGGGAACAGCTGAATCGCCGCTGGTATTTGATAATAAAGTGATATACACTTCTGGCGGTAATAAGACCACGATGGTTGCCCTCGATGCAGAAACCGGCGAAACGGTATGGATGAGCCCGCCGCTGGGTGATCATTACAGCTATGTATCGCCGCTGCTGGTAAATCATAACGGGAGGAGACAGATTATTGCCATGACAGGGGAGAATGTCATAGGAGTTAATCCCGAATCCGGGGATATTGAATGGACTTTCAGCGACTGGGGAAGAGACAGCGGAGAAAGCATCGTTACCAATACCCCGCTTTTCAGTGACGGGCGCCTCTTTTTCTCCAACGGTTATGACCAGGGTTCGTTTATGCTTGAACTTAACGATGATGCCTCAGGTGTGACTCTTGCCTGGAGAAATAATGACCATGGAACACATCACGGAGGATTTGTACTCCTCAACGGCGTTATTTACGGCTCCAACTGGATAAGCAACAACCAGGGCAACTGGGTGGCAGTGGACTGGAATACGGGTGAAACCCTGTACAACGAGTCCTGGAACACAAAAGGATCTGTTATTACCGACGGCAACATGCTTTATTGCTATGAAGAGCGCAGGGGTAATGTGGCACTGGTAAACCCAAACCGTGAGAGCTTTGATGTTGTCAGCGAGTTCCGGGTAAGCGGCGGACAAGGCCCGCACTGGTCACACCCTGTAATTCGCGACGGGATCCTCTATTTAAGGCACGGGCACATGTTGAGAGCATACAACATAAGCAACTGAAAACTGTGACGTCTCTCTTAAACTGATTTGAATACAGGACGTAACCCTGGTAAAGCAACATAAAAGATTTATGCGGGAATTTGCATATAAATATTTAAACCATCTGCCGGCAGTTGTTTTTGTTGTGGGACTGCTGGCCATCGGCTGGTGGATCATCTATAATCCCTGGGCTGCACTGGCGCCTTCCCTTCCCGGGGCCGACGGCTATAGCGGTACGGCTGCAACAACTGAAGAACATATCATTATCGGGGCATATTTCGAAGAAAGAAGAAGTCCCCGGGAAACCGGAGGAGAGAACTGGCCAAGATTCAGGGGAGAGAACTTCGACAATATCTACCTTAACAGGATGCCCCTTATAGACAATTTTTCCCAGGGCGGATCTGAGGTACTCTGGTCGGTGGAGCTCGGGGAGGGACATGCCGGGCCGGCAATATATGAAGGGCTTGTGTACCTGCTCGATTATGATGAGGAGCTTAGGGCCGATATGCTGAGGGTGTTTTCGCTCGAAACCGGTGAGGAGCTGTGGCGCAGATGGTACAACGTACACATCCGCAGAAACCACGGCATGTCGCGAACCGTACCTGCCGTTACTGAGGAGTATATTCTCACTATTGGTCCGCGCGGGCACGTTATGTGCGTTGACAGGCTGTCGGGCGACCTTCTCTGGGGTATAGACCTCGAAATGGAATGGAACACCGAAATACCTTTATGGTACACGGGGCAGTGCCCGTTGCTTGACAATGGCGTGGCAGTTATTGCGCCAGGCGGAGATGCCCTTATGATAGGCGTTGATGCTGCTACCGGCGAGATACTCTGGGAAACACCCAATCCGCACGGTTGGGAGATGTCGCACTCATCAATCATCCCATTCACCTATGAAGGCATAAAAATGTACGTTTACAGTGCTGTTGGTGGTGCAGTAGGGGTTGCCGCCGAAGGGCCCGATGCCGGCACGGTATTGTGGGAGGTGCCGGAATGGAACCACCGTGTCCTGGCCGCTTCGCCTGTCTGCCTTCCCGACGGCAGGATCTTCCTTACTGCCGGATACGGAGCAGGAAGCATGATGCTGCAGCTTCATAACCGGAACGGGGCCATCGAGCACGAGATACTTGAAACATTCAGGCCGGGAGAGGGCCTGTCAAGTGAACAGCAGACACCGGTATACATCGACGGGCACCTCTTCGGAGTGCTGCCAAAGGATGCCAGGGCGATGAGGAACCAGTTCGTTTGTGTTGATCCCGATGATATAACTTCTTTCGTGTGGACCAGTGGTTCGACTGCAAGATTTGGCCTGGGTCCTTTCATCCTTGCAGATGATAAATTCTACCTGCTGGATGATGACGGGACACTCTACATAATTGAGAAAAGCATACAGGGTTTCAGACAGCTTGACAGTATGAGACTCATAGAAGAAGGTCACGATGCCTGGGCGCCGCTGGCAATGGCTGATGGCTACATGTTGCTTCGAGATGACCAAACGATGATATGCATTGACCTTAAAAGATAAAGATCATGCGAAAATGGGCAATCATTTCCATAGTTACAATTTCGGCGGCCACCATTATAGCTGTGATAATTTCCGAGCACAGATCAACCCTGCCCGGCAGGAGGCCGGCAAATCCATTCGCTTATGATGTTGATGAGTTCAGATCGGTCGACCAGGAACTGATCCGCTGGAGGGAAACAGGGCAGGTACAACTTGACAGGGAGGCCCCCCGGGCAATGGCATATGCCGCGGGCAAAATTTACCTGGCCTCCGGAAATGAGCTGCAGGTGATAGGGAGCGACTGGAGCCGGATGCTAAGTAAAACGCTCCCGGCCGAACCGACATGCCTCACAGCTGATGAAGACGGATGGATCGTAGTGGGTATGGGCAACCGCCTTGCCATACTTGACAGTGAGGGTGAAACCGCCGCAGTATCTGAAACCCTCACTGAAGAAACCAACATCACATCGGTGGCAATTCTGGGTGATCAGATCTACGCTGCCGATGCGACCGGGCGGAGGGTGCTCATATTTAACCGTGAACTGGAACAAACAGGCGAGTTCAGGGGAGATTCGGGAGTGTCTGAAGTGCATGGCTTCATTGTGCCGGGGGCGCATTTCGCTCTCGCTGTTAATTCAGAAGACGAATTATGGATCACCAATCCCGGTATTCATGCCCTGCAGAACTACACCGCATCAGGAAGGCTGAGATCATACATTCAGAGGACCTCCTTCGGTATCGACGGGTTCAGCGGATGCTGCAACCCTGTTCATTTCACATTTCTACCTGACGGGAAATTTGTTACCAGTGAAAAAGGTATTATCAGGATCAAGGTGATCATCGGAACCGGAGATGTCGAATCGGTGGTAGCACCCTCGGAATTATTCAGGGAGGGGACCAGGGCGCCTGCCGTGGCTGTCGACGATAACGGCAACGTGCTCGCCCTGGATTTTGACAGGAACATGATAAGGATATTCGAACCTATCTGAAAGTAATATGCAACGAAGAGAGTTTATTATAACTGCGGGCAGGTATGTATTATATGGTGTACTGGGCATAATTGCTGCGGCAAGCCTGAAAAACGCAGGAAAAGCACCAGGGAATACCTGCCCCCCGGGTATATCCTGCACCAATTGCTGCCTTGTCAGTGAGTGCACGCTTGACAAGGCAGATGAAGCCCGGGATTCTGCAAACAATGAGATCAATACTTAAAATTGCTTGATTATGGAAAGGAAGAAGACGAAAAGCAGGCGGGAGTTCATAAACAGCAGTATGCGATTCGGCATGGTCCTCGCGCTCGGGGGTGTCGGCGGACTGGCTTTCAGAAAATCCACCGGCGATCAGTGGGTCTGGCAGGTAGATCCATTCAAGTGCTCCTGGTGCGGCAGGTGCGCAACACACTGCGTACTGAACCCCTCAGCAGTCAAATGTGTGCATGCCTACGAACTTTGTGGCTACTGCGACCTGTGCGGCGGATATCTTATACCCGGACATTCCGACCGCAGCACGGCAGCTGAAAACCAGCTTTGTCCGACTGCTGCAATAGAAAGGAAATTCATCGAAGAGCCCTACTACGAATACAAAATAAACGAAGATCTCTGTATAGGATGCGCCAAATGTGCAGAGGGTTGCTCTGCATTCGGCAACGGGTCGCTGCACCTTCAGATAATGCACCATATTTGTGTCAATTGCAATGAGTGTGCCATTGCAAGGGTATGCCCATCCGATGCAATAAAAAGAGTCAAGGGCTCAGACCCATACCTGATGAAAGGCGATTTTACCGCCGATGGCGGCGAAACATGAGATGCCAAAAAACATAACCGGTCTGCAATCTTTTTTACCGGACTTGAAAAACAAAAACAGGCTGAACAAAAACTAATCATATTGAAGCTTTCAACCCTAATATTGCCTCTACTGCTGTTGCTGGCAACAGCAGTAACTGAAGAAACTTATGGCCAGCAACGTTTTCCGGCTCCTGAATTTGAGTCGGGCTATGAGTACCCTGATGTATCCACCCCCGAGCCCCGTGCCCTTTCCCTTGAATATGGAGACGTGATCGTGCTTATGGGCTTTCTGCTGATAACTTCATGGGTGGTAATCAAAAAGCGATCCAGGCGATGGATACTGTGGATGTCTGTCGGAGCCCTGCTCTATTTCGGCTTCTGGAGGGAAGGGTGTATCTGTGCGGTAGGTTCCGGGCAGAATATGGCGCTGTCTTTGTCCGATCCGGCCTATATGGTTTCCTATACAGTGATCGCCTTCTTTATACTGCCCCTGATCTTCAGTCTTTCATACGGCAGGGTGTTCTGTGCTTCAGCCTGTCCGCTTGGAGTCATACAGGACCTTGTTATAGTCAAACCTGTTAAGGTGCCGGTATGGGTACAAAAGTCCCTGGGGATGTTCCCGTTCGTTTACCTTGCGCTGGCATTGCTGTACGCGGCAACCGGTACAGATTTCATAATATGCCGTTACGACCCCTTCGTTGGGATATTCAGAATGGGCGCCGAATTCCACCTGATAGTACTCGGCATATCTTTCCTGCTTATCGGCATGTTCGTGGCAAGGCCCTACTGCAGGTTTGTGTGTCCGTATGGTGCCCTTCTCAAAGTCACATCCATGTTCTCAAAGCGCCACCTCTCAATCACCCCCAACCAGTGTATCCAGTGTAAACTCTGCGCCGGTTCATGTCCCTTCGGAGCTATCGACAAACCGACACCCGACAAGCTGGTAAAAGAAATAAAGGGACGCACAGGGAAGTTCCTGCTTTATGCAGCAATTATACCGCTGCTGATGCTTATAGGGGGATTCGCGCTTTCGTCCTCACATGTATTCCTGGCAAAGGCCCATCCCGATGTGTACCTTGCACACCTGCTCATTGACGAACCGGAAGTTATGGATGACCCTGACAACCTCGATGTGCAGACATTCCTCGGATCAGACCGGACAATGGATGAACTTGTAGAAAGTGCAGAAGAGATCCAGGCCTCCTTCTACACAGGTGCATGGTTAACCGGGGGTTTTATCGGGCTGGTGGCAGGGTTTTTCCTCATCTCGCAGTATATAGTGAGAAGGCGTGCCGATTATGAACCGAACAGGGGCGACTGTTACAGCTGCGGCCGCTGCATTAAGTATTGCCCCGTGCAGAAATGATCAGGCAGAACCAAAAATGGCAGCCTGCAGTAAACCAACAAAACGAAATAAGAAAGAACAAGTTATAAAATGAACATCAGCGACAAAATAAAAATTGCAAAACAGACAGCCACGGTGGCAGGTGCATTTTGCCTTGTTATAAGCCTCCTGCTGCTTCTTAACTACCTGCAGATGCGTTCAGCCGATCCGCTGGAAAGCGAAGTGATGGAAACTCTTGTCCACCGGCTCCAGATGGAACCAGGCAACGAGCAGCTTAAGGAAGAGATCAGGCAGTTCGACTTGCTTGCAAGGAAAGCTTACTTCACCAGCCTCTGGCAGGTCAGGACAGGGGGCTGGCTACTCCTGGTGGCCGCCATCATCATGGTCGGCGCCCTGAGGATTTACTATTCACTCATTGCCAGGATAGAAGAACCGGAGGAGGAAGAAGAAACCGACGATATTACCGGCCGTGCACTTTCGCGCAGGTGGATCCTGGCCGGTACGGGCATCCTGGTAGCAATAGCGCTGGTAGCGACTTTTACCGTTTCAGACCCGATTGAAAGGTACCTTGCCGATGTAACTGTTGCCGAAGAGACTGAAGACCAGATTGAACGAATCACAATAACCGATCCCGGTGCCAGGCCCGCTCCTGCCCCATCCCCTGACGATACCGCGACCGGGGATGAAGACCTTGTAGCAGAACCTGTTGAAGAAACAGACGAAGTCAGGGCCGGGCCTGCCACACCCTCCTTCCCCGGTGCAACAGCGGTCAGGCAGAACCATAATGCAATACGTGGTCCCTGGAGCAACGGTGTGGTATACCATAATAACCTGCCCCTGGAGTGGGACGGGGAATCGGGCACCAATATCCTGTGGAAAGTACCTGTCCCCCTTCACGCATTCAGCTCTCCGGTAATATGGGGTGATAAGCTGTTCATAACCGGTGCCGATGAAACCGAAAGAAAGGTCTTCTGTTTCAACAGGCAAACCGGCGAGCTTATGTGGGAAGCTTCGGCCGACAACATCCCCGGGTCACCGGCATCACCACCGAGAACCACTCCTGATACCGGACTGGGTGCGCCGTCGGCCACCACCGACGGGATTGGCGTATATGCGATCTTCGGTACGGGCGATATCATAGCACTCGACATGGAGGGGAACCGTATATGGGCAAGGAACCTGGGCGTACCCGACAACCATTACGGCCACTCCTCATCACTTATCTCACACGGCGAAAAACTGTTCGTGCAGTATGACGATCTTGACCAGGGCAGGATACTCTGCCTTAACGTCCTGACGGGTGAGACCATATGGGACATAACAAGGGAATCCAGTGTTTCCTGGGCCTCCCCCATCCTGGCCAGCGTGAACGGCAGCTACCAGCTCGTGGTAAAAGGAAATCCTATCGTGGCCGGATATGACATTGAAACAGGAAGTGAGCTGTGGTCGGTAAGCGCCATGGCAGGCGAGGTAGGGCCTTCTCCGGCATTTGGCGGGGGACTGGTCTTCGCGGCCAACGAATATGCCACCATGGTGGCCATCGACCCTGCATCAGGAAATGTTGTTTGGGAGGACAACTACTATCTGCCCGAGGTGGCAAGCCCGGTTTACGGTAACGGGTACGTATTCATTGCAACAACCTATGCAGTTCTTGCCTGCCTGGATGCAGAGACAGGTGATCAACTCTGGGAATACGATACCGATAATATTTTCTATTCATCACCAGTGGTTGCCGGCAACAGGCTTTATGTTACCGACATCAGCGGTAACACCTATATTTTTGAAACAGGCGGCGAGCCCAACCTCTTGTCGCAGAATTCCCTCGGCGAAGAGGTGTATACAACGCCCGCCTTTGCCGATGGCAGGATATATATCAGGGGAGAGGACCACCTGTACTGCATAGGTAATTGAAAGTTAAAAGGATGGAAACAAAGTTGAGCAAGATACAGGCAGATGTTGACGAGGTAATTGCCCTTTCGGGGAAGGGCAAGAGCGCCGTAATACCGGTTCTTCAGGCTATACAAAACAGGTATAACTACCTTCCGCGTGAAGCTCTTAAGAGGGTATGCGACACCACCAGCATCACACCGGCCGAAATTACGGGTGTTGCAAGCTTTTACACCCAGTTCAGGTTTGAGCCTGCCGGCAAGCATATTGTCAAGGTCTGCACAGGTACGGCCTGTCATGTGAAAGGCGCCATGCTGGTGCATGACGCCATAGCCAGGGAGATGAAGCTGGCACCGGGCCGGTCGACCGACGAAAAGAGGCTGTTCACCCTCGAAAAGGTGGCATGCCTGGGATGCTGTACGCTGGCTCCGGTTGTACAGATCGATGACACAACCTACGGCCATGTAACGGCCAACATTTCAGCAGATGTACTTAAGGATTTCCTCAGCCGTGACGGGAAGGAGAAGAAAAAGAAGGGCATCATCCTGCCCGGGGGGGAGATCCAGGGAGAGATCAGGGTAGGCCTGGGCTCCTGCTGTGTTGCAAGTGGCAGCAGCGATATAAAAGATGCCGTTGAGGCATCGGTTATGCGCGACCGTATAAACGTGAACATAAAGCAGGTCGGCTGCGTGGGCATGTGCCATCAGGTACCTTTGCTTGAAGTAGTTACAGGCAACGGTGGCACTGAACAATCAAGACTCTATGCAAAAGTTTCGCCGTCAGATGTAAAATCAATCGTGAGATCGCATTTTGCGCCTCCCGGACTACTAACGCGCATCAGAAACGGGATAACACGGTTTGCAGAGACAATTCAGACCGACGACGACTGGGAGGGTATTGAGCGTTACTCGATTGATGTGAGGGAAAAACATGTGGCCTCCTTCCTCGGCAACCAGATACCGATAGCCACCGAGCACAGGGGCGTGCTTGACCCCCTGGATCTTGACGACTACATTGACCGGGGAGGGTTTGGGGGACTGAAACGGGCGCTTGATATGGAGCCCGGCGAAGTGATAAAAGAGGTTGTTGAGAGCGGACTGCGCGGTAGAGGCGGAGCCGGATTCCCAACAGGCAAAAAATGGGAAGTGGCCGCCTCGCAACCCGGTGAAGGCAAAATACTCATCTGCAACGGCGACGAAGGCGACCCGGGAGCTTTCATGGACAGGATGCTGCTGGAATCCTACCCCTTCAGGGTAATTGAGGGTATGGTAATCGCGGCAAAGGCTGTCGGGACATCCGAAGGTATATTCTACATAAGGGCCGAATACCCGCTCGCCGTCAAACGGGTCAGGCAGGCAATCGAGATGTGCCTGGCGAAAGGGCTGCTTGGAGATAATATACTCGACAGCGGCTTCAGCTTCAACATAAGGATCAAAGAGGGCGCCGGTGCATTTGTTTGCGGAGAAGAAACAGCACTCATTGAATCGATAGAGGGTAAGAGGGGATTCCCGCGCATCAGGCCGCCATTCCCCGCCGAGAAGGGATTATGGGGCAAACCGACACTGATCAACAACACCGAGACTTTTTCGATGGTACCTTATATCCTGGATCAGGGGGCAAAAAAGTTTGCATCAATAGGTACTACAGAGAGTATGGGGACCAAGGTATTCGCGCTGGCCGGCAAGATAAGGCGTGGCGGACTGATTGAGGTGCCCATGGGAATTACCATCAGGGAGATAGTAGAGGATATCGGTGGCGGCATTGCCGGCGACAAACAGTTCAAGGCGGTGCAGATAGGCGGCCCCTCGGGCGGCTGCGTGCCATACTACCTGTCCGACACCCCTGTCGATTTCGAATCGCTTATGGATGCAGGGGCAATGATGGGAAGCGGGGGACTGGTGGTGCTTGACAGCAGCGACTGCATGGTTGATATGGCAAGGTACTTCCTGTCATTCACCCAGTCGGAGTCCTGCGGCAAATGCACCTTCTGCAGGGTCGGAACACGAAGGATGCTGAACATACTCGACAGGATGTGCAGCGGAAAAGCAAAAGCCGGCGAGCTTGATGAGCTGGAAACACTGGCTGTGCAGGTAAAAGCAGGAAGCTTGTGCGGACTCGGCAAAACGGCCCCTAACCCGGTACTGTCAACCATCAGGTATTTTCGCGACGAGTACGAGGCGCACCTTGAGGGAAGATGTCCGACAGGTAAATGCAAAGACCTTATTACCTATTATGTAGACGACGAATGTATAGGCTGTACCATCTGCGCGCAGAAGTGCCCGGTCGATGCAATAGAATTCAGGCCCCATGAAAAGCATGAAATAGACGAACAGGAATGCACAAGTTGTGACATTTGCAGGGAAGCCTGCCCGACAGGTGCAGTTAAGGTAAAGTAAAAAATGGTTAAGCTCAGGATAAATAACAGGGATATAGAGGCAAAAAAGGGGATGACTGTTTACGAAGCAGCTGCACTCGAAGGCATTGAGATTCCGGCCATGTGTTATAACAGCGATGCAGGACATTTTGCCTCATGTATGGTATGTGTGGTAAAAGATAAAAACTCATCCTCGCTCATCCCCTCCTGCTCAGCTCTGGCTGCAGAAGGAATGGAGATAACAACCGATGACCAGGAGATACAGGAGGCAAGGAAAACCGCCGTTGAGCTGCTGCTGTCTGAGCATGTAGGCGACTGCGAAGCGCCGTGCCGCATTGCCTGTCCCGCAAACATGGATATACCCCTTATGAACCGCTATATTGCAAAGGGTGATGCGGACAAAGCACTCGAGACAGTCATGAAGGATATTGCAATGCCATCGGTCCTTGGCAGGATATGCCCCGCCCCCTGCGAAGGAGCATGCCACCGCAAGGGTATAGACAACCCGGTTTCAATATGCGTTCTCAAACGGTTCTCCGGCGATCAGGGCAATATCGAGGTAAGGCAGGCACCGCCAAAAGAGGGCAGGGTTGCAGTCATTGGAGCTGGCATCGCGGGACTGTCGGCTGTCTGGTACCTTCAGGTGAAAGGGTTCTCATGTAAACTGTACGACAGCAACCCTCTGCCAGGTGGCACTCTGAGGTATATGACAGACGAAAAGACCCTTGACAGGGAAGTGCTTGACAGGGAGACGGGGTTCATACTCGATTCGGGGGTGGAGTACCATCCCGGCACCAAGGTAGATAAGAGCTCCTTTGACAAGATAGTAAATGACTTTGATGCCGTAGTAGTTGCCACCGGGAATTATACCGGTGAGATCGGTGAGTGGGGACTGGCTAACAATGGCAAACAGGTTACAGTCGACAAGCAGAGCTATCAGACCAGTATACCGAATGTATTTGCAGTGGGGAACGTAACCCGGAGCACCAGACTTGCCATCAGGTCGGCGGCCCAGGGCAAAGAGGTGGCCTTCAGCATTGAGCAGCTGCTCAGCGGCTCACAACCTTCAGGTGAGCCTAAACCGTTCAATTCGCGTATCGGCCGGCTTCGTGAAGCCGAGTATCCTGTTTATATGAATGGTGTATCTCCAGCAAAAAGAGTTGAACCTGCAGGTAAGGAAAGCGTTGGGTTTACTGCAGCTGAGGCGGCCCTGGAAGCAGAACGGTGCATGCACTGTGAATGCCTGAAGCCGGCGGGATGTGTGCTGAGGAGTATGGCTGACAGGTACGGGGCCTCGCAAAGGAGGTTCAGTCTCGAAGAGAGGAAGCCGGTCAGAAAATCAGCAGACCACGGTACTGTTGTTTTTGAGACGGGTAAATGTATCAGGTGCGGCATATGCGTAAGGCTTGCCGCAAAATATCACGAAAGGCCCGGATTAACCTACATGGGAAGGGGATACGATGTAGAAATTGCAGTGCCTTTTGATGAAAACATCAAAGTTGCCATTAAAAAGGCCGGCTCTATCCTGGCAGGAGCCTGCCCCACCGGGGCAATAGCGCTCAGGGAAGGAGAAAATGGAATACCCGGTGAAAAAGAGATCCCCATTAGCTAACGCAAACAGGATCAAATTAAAACCATAGGCAAAACATTAATGCCAATTAGTATGAATAAAAAGCATGTAAATCAGTCCGGCCGGCAATATCACATAGTTATGGCTGTCATTGTTATAGTCATAATCACGGCTATGACACCGCTGCAGGTCCGGCCTGACGGAGGCGGCTGGAAAAATTACAGGGGCAATGCACGGCTTACGGGTATAACAGAGAATCCGATCCCTTCGAATCCCGGAGTATTATGGACATTCGAAGCCGGATTCGACCTTAAGTCCTCTCCGGTAATCTACAACTCAAGGGTTGTCATAGGATCGGGCAACGGTATTGTCTATTGCCTCGATATGGATGGCAACCTTATCTGGCAGTATGAAACCGGCAACACCATCGAAGCCCCTGCCCTGATCCATAATAACAGGGTGTACATTGGCAACCTTCAGGGTGCCGTCTTTTGCCTTGACCTGAACAGCGGAAGGCTGATATGGCAATACGATTGCGATAACCAGGTATCTGCGGCACCCAACATCTGGTCTGACGGCGACAGGGATATCCTGCTGGTGGGCAGCTACGACTATTACCTTCACGCTATCGATGCCGGTACCGGCGAAGGCCTGTGGAAATATGAGCTTTACAATTACCTGCACTCAGCCGTGGCAATTGATAACGACCTGGCGGTATTTGGCGGCTGCGACGGCTACCTGCACAGGGTTGACCTGCGAAGGGGTGACGCGCTGCCCGAGATCGAGATCGCCAGCTACGTGGCGGGCTCCCCGGCACTTGATGACGGAATAGCTTACATTGGCGATTACGACGGGGTTTTCAGCGCCGTGAACTACCTTAGGGGGGATATCCTCTGGAGATGGACCGATGAAGAAAGGCAACTTCCCTTCGTGGCATCCCCTGCTGTCCATGGTAACAGGATCATCGTCGGGAACAGAGACAGGTTCGTCTACAGCCTTGATAAAAGGACGGGGGAGGTTCAGTGGAGGACAAACACGGGAAGCAGGGTCGAATCGTCGGCAGTGACTGACGGCAGGCAGGTGCTTGTAGCCAACATGAGGGGAGACATATTACTGCTCGATATCAATACCGGCAGGAGGCTGTGGATGTTCGAAACCGGAAGCGCTGTATCGGGAAGTCCCGCGATATCGGGCAACCGCATTGTATTGGGGACTAACGACGGGACTTTATGGTGTTTTGGTAATTAACAGCCTGTTTTAAAATACAACCCTGAAAAGGCCTGTAATAAGACAATAACAACAATAAACTGAAGTGGTTTACCGGAACTACAACCGAGAAAGGAAAATATAAATTATGAAAATTGTACATATTATCCCAGGATCAGGAGGAAGTTTCTACTGCGGCAACTGCCTGCGCGATAGCAAGTATTACAGTTCGATAAAAAAGCTTGGGCAAGATGTCCTTAAGATACCCATGTACCTGCCTCTTTTCAGCCATGAACAGGACAACGAACATGTACCGGTCTTTTACGGGGCAGTGAGCCTCTACCTGAAACAAAACTACCCTGCCTTTAAGAAAGCGCCAAAGTGGTTTGACAACATGCTCAACACCAGACCAGTGCTGAAACAGGCAGCCAAAATGGCAGGATCAACACGGGCAAAGGGCCTGGAGGAGATGACCATATCGATGCTTCTGGGCGAGCACGGTGGCCAGGCAGAAGAGCTCGAAAAGATGATACGGTGGCTGGAAGAGCATTACAGGCCTGATGTGATACATCTCTCGAATGCTTTGTTACTGGGACTGGCGGGCAGGCTGAAAAGCAGCCTCGGCGTACCGGTAGTATGCTCACTTCAGGATGAGGATGTATGGGTTGATGTAATGTCGGAAACAAGCCGCGAAGCGGTATGGAAACTGATGGGTGAAAAAGCCGGCGATGTTGCAGCCTTTGTATCGGTAAGCCATTACTTTACCGGGCTGATGAAGGAAAAGATGAGCCTTGATGGCAAAGATGTCCATACACTGCACCTCGGTGTTGATCCCGGCGACTATACCTTCATCAATTCGGCGGATAAAGAGAGGTCTGTAGGGTTCCTTTCAAGAATGAACAGCGAGAATGGCCTGGACATCCTGGTTGATGCCTTTATCCTGATGAAAGCCGATATAAAGTACCATGACGTAAGGCTTTATTTAAGCGGCGGGCACACCGGAGATGATCATCATTTCATAAAAGAGCAGAAAAAGAAGATCATCGAAGCCGGTGTGGGCAATGACGTCATTTTCCTTGAAAACTTTGACAATGAACACAGGCATATCTTCTTCGAGCGAGTGTCGGTCTTGTCGGTTCCGGTACGTAACGGCGAGGCTTTCGGGATATACCTTGCAGAAGCTATGGCCAGTGGCATTCCGGTTGTTCAGCCTGCCCTGGGAGCCTTCCCTGAAATTATTGAAACCACCGGCGGGGGATTAATATGTGGAGATAATACCCCCCGGAAGCTGGCCACGGCACTTGAAAAAGTGCTCGGCGACAAAAAGCTGCTGGCAGAGATGAGCCTGAAGGCAAGAAAAGGAGTCGAAGAAAAATTTAATATTAACAGGCAGGCAAAAAAACTTGTAGATATATACCAGGGGCTTCTTTAGTCAATCCTGTAGCCATATCCTTATTCGAAGATCCTTGTACCAAAGACAAACCTTTCATTCCACCACTGGTCATTCATTGAGGTAACAGTAACGCCGCTGCTGGAGGATGTATGTATAAACTGGCCGTCACCGGCATATATGCCCGAATGGGTTATAAGCCGGTTGGTCCTGTACGACCTTACGAAAAACACCAGGTCGCCAGCTATCAGCTCATCCATGCCGGCTATTATCCTACCGTACCTTGCCTGCTCC
>SLRB01000278.1 GCA_007131165.1 Bacteroidales bacterium
CGGAAGGTGGTTCTCACGGAAGGTGGTTCTCACGGAAGGTGGTTCTCACGGGCAAGACCGCATCATTCACGGCGTTGATCTGCAGCCACGTTAATCTATAAACCTGTGTTCAAATCTTACCAGCTCTGAGAATTGGTTTATCCTTTGGTTGATTATTGCTGAATCAAGGTTTACAAGATTTTCCGTACCGAACTTTTCAACGCAAAATGAGGCCATTGCCGCGCCGGCAATTATCGCGCTCTTCATATTTTCAAAACTGACATCTCCTGTAGATGCAAGGTATCCGGTAAAGCCGCCAGCAAATGTATCGCCTGCCCCTGTAGGGTCGAACACCTCTTCAAGTGGCAGTGCAGGTGCAAAGAACACCTTGTTGTTGCCAAAAAGGAGCGCACCGTTTTCACCTTTTTTTATGATCAGGAACTTCGGGCCCATCGAGAGAATCTTTTTTGCCGCCCTTGGCAACGAGTAATCACCCGAGAGCTCTCTTGCCTCGGAATCGTTTATTGCGAGTACATCGACCATGCCGATGACTTTTTTTAGGCTGGTGGGGGTGTTGGCGATCCAGAAGTTCATAGTGTCAAGCACTATCAACCTCGGCCGGGTTTTCATCTGTTCAATAACCGCTATCTGTATCTCGGGTGAAAGGTTGCCCAGTATCAGGTATTCAGATTCACGGTAGGATTCCGGCACAACCGGGTGGTAGTTTTCAATCACATTAAGCCTTGTATCGAGGGTCTCTCGTGTGTTCATATCGGTATCATACTTGCCTGACCAGAAGAATGATTTCTCGTCTTCTCTTATTTCGAGTCCCCCTGTATCCAGTCCGTGCTCATTAAGGAGATTTATGTATTCGACGGGAAAGTCACCGCCAACCGCCGATACAATGCCAATTCCTCTGCTGAAGTATGATGCGGCAAGGCCAATATATGGGGCCGCTCCGCCGATTATCCTGTCTGTTTTGCCAAAAGGGGTCTCGATGGCATCAAATGCAACTGTTCCAACTACTAATAACTTCATAATACTTTGTTTGCAATTACGACTCTTTTCTGTTATCTGCCTTCTCCTGATCCGGCCTGCCTTCTCCTGATATTACTCTTTAAAATTTTTCACAAATATATTGGTTAATTAACGAAAAGCTATTATTTTCGCAGTCTCAATTTAAAGTCTTTCGGTACATAACATTCCTCCTTAGCTCAGCTGGTTAGAGCACCTGACTGTTAATCAGGGGGTCCTAGGTTCAAGTCCTAGAGGGGGAGCATCAAAAAACAGGAAAAGCCTTGCAGTTTAAGTACCTGCAGGGCTTTATTTGGCTATCATCTGATATTATCTCAGCTTGATAAGTGTCAGTTGGGTACCTGGATTTTCTAAAAAATGGCTTGAATCTCCCCGGCAGACAAAGCTTTATTATATATCCTGAGATCGTCTATTATCCCGACAAAATTAACGCCAATCCGCAGCTCATTTCCTGGACCACAATTACCTGTACAAGACTGCATTTCGCTTTCATAAACCAGTATTCCGTTAAGATAGCCGCTGAAGACCGCCTGATCATTATTTACAGGACGGTCAGATACAAGTGCCACATGATACCACTGGTCAGGAATTATAGTTGTTGAGTAGCTGAATTCGCTCAATCCAAAACGATAGTTGACAGAGCCAGGAGAAAGCCGCACATAACCTTCACTGCTGCTGCCATCGGTAAAGACATATCGCTCCTCAGAGTCTATAAGGTCTGGCCTTACCCAAGCTGTGATAGTCAGCGGACCACCATAGATGTTTGCAGAGGTAAAGGGGTCGTAGAGCACATCATCATTGTAGAATGGACTGACCCGTAGTTCATTTGAGCCATCAAAGTAAAGAGCCGTCTGCCCTGCTTTGGAGTTGCGAATGTGGGAAGGAGGATTTCCTGGTATGCTCTCCACTGCCTCCACTTCGTGCCGCCAGGCACTGTGGTCTATCACCCTTATGGATCCGGCAGGTTGAAGCCCTTCGCTAAATGGTAGATGGAGCAACATACTAAGGTTGCTTAACATAACGTCAAATTCACTTTCAGCATTCCATCTTTCTATATCCTCCTGGGTTATATTGCCGGCGACAGATGCAGCAAAAACAGGGTCGGTTTCGGTGTCTAAATATCCTTCTTCTGCATGGTTGCCCCATCCGTAAGCCTCATCCCAGTTATCTATATCATCTGCTTCTATATCAGCGGCAGGGCTGGCTTCAAAAATTGGATCGGTTTCAATATATTCTGAAATGTAATCAGGCGTGAATCTTACCCACTTACCTGCTGTTGCATCATACATGAGCAGATCACCATCTTCTACATCTTCAAAATCAAAGGTTGAAGTGAATATCGGATCTTCTTCCGAAATGAGGTAGTTTTCCTCTGCATGATCACCCCAGCCGTGTGCCTCGTTCCAGTTGCCGATATCTGCGCCCTCTATACCTGCAGCCGGGCTGGCATCAAACAGGGGGTCGGTTTCTTCGGTCAGGTAATTCTGGAGGTCGCTGATCTGGCTTTCGCTGATTTCACCTGTTAAAACATCAGATGATCCGGAGTGCAATGCGTAAGGTACACTTAACAACTGGCTTGTACCGGTGATGGTGTAATTAATTCCCCCGGAAGGGTCTGTTTCAGTCTTGATGAAATACGGACCGGCAGACCAGTCGATCGATGCAAAATTTCCGGATATGGCTGTACCATCATCGCCACCTATCTCAATACTTACAAGTCCGTTTACATTGGTGGTGGGGGATTGGGTTTCGACATATACAGCTGCTCCATTCGCTGAACCCTGCAGAATACTTATCTGCATTCCAATTTCCTGCTCGGTAACAAGATTACCTTCAGTGTCTCTTATTACTGCCTGATAGCTCATTTTATCAGGCACCTGTGCAATTGATACTGCTGCTATTGTAACTGTCAATAAAAACATGTAAATCTTCTTCATAGCTTTAAATTTTAATATCCTGAATACATTGATTTCCTCTGAACCGTCAATTTCTTCCCCCAACCAGGTACCAGTCCACCCAGGCATCCATGTGTCTGACAGAGTTGGGCCTGAGCAATATCTCCCGTTTGGAATCCAGCAGATACAATGTGGGGGTGGCAAAAACATGCCAGGCTTTTACAACAGGGCTCTCCCACTTCTGATAATCACATATGCTGATAAAAGGAAAAATGCCCGCGAAGTTTTCAAAAACCTGTTTTTCCTCGTCAAGAGAAACAAAAACCACCTCTACACCATATGCCTTCCAGTTCTCGTACAAGCCGGCAATTTTTGACAGTTCTTCAGGGCATCCTGGGCACCAGCTTGCACCGAAAACTACCACGATATATTCGCTGTTCAGATCGGATAGTTTTCCGGGTATTTCTGACGGGCCGTACCCCGGTGCAAAAACATCTTTCCTGAAGGCAAAGTCGGGGGCTGTGTTTCCCGGCTTCATGGCACGGTAACTTTCCAGCTGTGCGGCAAGGTCATTATCAATGGTACAGCTCACTTCGTTCAGCACTTTTACTGCCAGGTATTCGGAAGAGCCGAACAGGCTGCGGCGCTCAAGCAGTTTGAAAAGGTAACCGGTTATTTCGTTGAATTTTTTTTCGTCGGTTACAATATTATCGATGAGGTGATCGATAGATACGTTCATTTCTATGAAAACCGAATCAAGGGAGCGTCCGCTGTTCTCTATAAGCCAGAAATGGCTCTCTATCACATCCCGCAACAGTCCGCTTTTGTAAAGCCGGGGGCCGGTATGGTCCATGGTTCTGAAGGCAGATATGGCGCCGGGAATTTCTCCGGTGCGGTATTGTGCTATGGTGGGAACGGAACTTACCAGTTTCCTCAAGGGCAAAAACCAGCTTACATAGGATTCTGGATCCAGGCTTTCCAGGAATGCCCTGTCTTCCTCTCTTATGCGTTGCTTTTCCTGCACAATTGCATTCAGAGGATCTTCATGAACAGCAAACAGGGAATCCATACTATATATTCTTTCCAGGTATTCCCATGCGCTCAGGGCCTGCTCTCTTCGGGGATACTCCATTGCATATTGCTCAAAAAGCTGGTTTTCCTCTCCCTTAAGTATCTCAATAGTTTCAGGGTGGCCAAAGGATTCTCCTTTCAGCTCAATATTCTCGCCGCTAAGGATTAAGATAAAAGGCCTGTTATCTGCCGAAACAAGTTGTCCCATGCCGTAGCCGGCTTCCGAATAATCAAGCAGAAATTCCCCCTCTTCAGAAACAGTGGTACTGCCGATCAGATAGGTATCAAAGCCATAAAAACCCTCCAGCCTGACCTCCTCACCGGCCGGGAGGGGGAATGTGCCGGTGATGGTCTGGGCTTTGGCGCCATAACCCGTGAGAAAAGCCGTAACAAGAAGAAGAGCTGTTACTATTAAGAACGACGTGTGTTTCATAAAACATTTACCTGACTCATGCTCAAATTATGTCTTCCTGTCCACAAGTTCATCCCGTCAAATCCGCCTCTCCGAAGGCTTCGCCTTATTTCACGGGGTTGATTAAAAGTGCGTGCTCAATCCTTAATGCAACGAACAGAGTATCCGAACGCCCGGCGGCTTCCACGCATGCCGGCAATTGAACTGGTGATGTTCATGCCCCGTGATAACTCACCAGCTACGGTACTTGACCAATAGTCGACGCCGGAGCCTAAATCCTCGAGCGAACCATTCAAGAGGTTGCGGCTGCCGGCAACAGGCAATTTTAAGGGTGAGGCAAAAGCTCCTGCTGCATTGTTGCTGCTCCAGCTTAGTCGCTCGGTAGTCCACTCTGCTTCTGTCGGCAACCTGTAACCATCCGGGCAGGGATTGTTTACGCCGTTCAGTCCCTGCCATAAATCATCGTTTTGTGTTGAACGCCAATCGAGTGAGCCCATCTCGCTAACTATAATAAAGTCACCGTGCCCTGGAGTATCAGTATCGCTTAATGTTGTTGTGGTGCCTGATGTTCTGATTTCGTGACCATCGGAAGCTCTGCCCCATTGGTATAAATCGCCGTAGGCAGCGGCATCAGTACTTGACCTGGCAACTCTTGAGGCCCCGAGATTTCGGTCCATCCAAACTTTACCGGTGGCCGGGTTTTCCACATCGTTTAAACCTGGTACCGCCCATGCTGGAGCACCATTGATGAAGGTTAAAACCTGCCCTGGGGAGCCTGGTGCGACAGTAACCCATGAAGTACCGTTCCAGTATTGCATTTCACCTACGTCGGTGCCTTTTGGAACGCTTGGATCGGTTTCTTCTGTCAGGTATTGCTGCAAATCACTAATCTGGCTTTCGGTAATTTCTATCCCGGTGGATCTGTCCCAGGCAGTGAAAACAGGGTCCGCCTCCTCTGTCAGATAATCTTCCGCTGCATGATCACCCCAGCCGTGGGCCTCATCCCAGTTGTCAATGTCATCAGCCTCTATGCCGGATGCCGGACTGCCGGTGAAAAGCGGATCAGTCTCTCCGGTAAGGTATTCCTGCAAATCAGCGATCTGGTTTTCAGTGATTTCCCCGGTAAGGATATCGGCCGTACCTGAGTGAAAGGCATAGGGCACGCTCAACAACTGGCTTGTACCGGTAATGGTGTATGTTGTTCCCCCGGAAGGGTCGATCTCTGTTTTCAGGAAATAGGGGCCGTCAGACCAGTCAATTTCTGAAAATGCCCCTGTCAATGGCACTCCGGCACCAATCACAATGGTCAGTAAACCATTATTATTAGTTTCGGGATTGGGATTGTAGATCTCCTGGTATAATACAGTGCCGTCAATGGAGTTCTGCAGGATACTTACTCTCAACCCTACCTCCTGGTTGATAACAAGCTGGTCGCTGGCATTGCGTATCACGGCCTGATAGCTCATTTTCTCAGGGAGCTGTGCTGATATAACAACTGTCAATAATACAGCTGTAAAAAGGGTAAAAGTTCTTTTCATAAACATTTAGTGTTTAATGATCCGGAATGTTTTTACCTCCTTATAAGAAGGAACGGCCTGGATAACTTTTAAAAGATAAACGGCGGGCACCAGGCTTGTTACTGAAATGGTGGTTTCGACGGCCGTAATTTTCCCTTCCTTAAGCAATCTTCCATTGATATCATAAAGGAAGTATTCAAGGTTTTCATAATCGTAGTTATCAACCCTGAGAGTAAGAAAATCTGTTGCAGGGACCGGGTAGGCTGAAATTATGAGGTCAATGCCACCAGCATCAATAACTGAGGTTACAACCGATATTTCATAAGGTTGTTGTACCCCTTCAGCGACAGATCCGTTTTCTCCAACATGGGTAGAATAAAATATCTGTCCGATCGAGTAGCTTACTGAGCCTCCGCTGCCTGTTGCATCACCTCCTGAGGCAGGAATGACCTCCTGTGCAGAAGAAGATGAAAGAGAAAGAGTGAAGGTCAGGATCATGAACAAGAGTAATGGTATTCTCATATTTCTGGATTTTAACGAGAGGTTAATAATATGTAGTGCAACATTATGAGTAAAACGATACTATCAAAAAGACTAAGTAAATGTACGTTATAAACCTATAAATTGCAATATAGGTTTAATCAAAAGGTGCGAAAATAGTGTTGCACTTTGTGTATCCGGATAGCTTGCTCTTCTCACAGGTCTCAGCAACAGAATGCAGGGATCCCGGGTTCAGATGCCCGAGAGAGAGTACCAGGTTGAGAGTGCCAGGGGGGGAGAGAAAAGGAAAAGCACCTGCTGGATAATACCAACAAGTGCTTTTGATATATAAAGGGTTAAGGGTTCCTGACTATTAGCTGAATGAAACCTTCAGCCTTAATTCAATCCTGGTCTAAAACCTGACGGCGGCACAGCGGTGCATTATTCCGGCTGAAATCCCTGCAAGCATTATAACAGGTTTTGAAATACATTATATAAGATGCGAAAAAGGAGTTAAGGGTTGCAGTAGCAGCATTATTATTTTGAATATTATTCATTTTATTACTAACAGCCATACCCGGAGGAGGAGAATCCGTATTTCTCTAATATACGTAATGCTCCATAAATCAGGGCATAACGCTATTTGGACAGGCCGGGGAAAGTGGACTTATGGTTTCTCAGTCAATATCCCGTAAATTCTGGCCAGTTCGTGGGCTGATTTTGAAATGTCCCAGTTGTCGACTATGGCTTGCCTTATCTCTTCAGCATTGAACTGAACCTTATCGTTAATAATCATTGATAATATCGATCTTAGTTTTTCAGTGTCACCATAACGGAACAAATAACCGTTCTTACCATTATCCAACACTTCTGAATGAACCCCAACTTGTTGGGTTGCAACAGTAACAATGCCACAGGAAAGAGCTTCCAGGCAAACAAGTGAAAACCCTTCAGATGCCGACGCTATTACCACAGCCCTGCTTGCATGGTAAAAATCCAGTGTGTTTTTTACAGAGGGTACCAGGTGGACCTGGGAAAGGACCTTGTTTTGCTCTGCGATTGCGATGATGCTCCTTACGTAAGATCTGTCATCTATTTTACCTATTATAACCAGTCCCCAACCGGGGTTTGACTTTAATAAAGGGGCTATTGCGGTTAGAACATCTGCCTGGCCTTTGGTGGGCCTGATCCTGCCAATTACGCTTACCAGGTTTTCCTGCTGAACTCCCGGTATCAGCTTCTTCTCTCCCGGCTTGAAAACACTTGTGTTTACCCCATGTCTGACAACTTTGCTTTTCACCGGCAGATCTTTCGCCATCGAGGAGGTAAGCGCGATCGCTATATCTGCTTTTCTCATCAGGTAAACTGTCAGGCCGGATGGCTTTGTTTCTGAGTGCCTTGTTGCAAAGAGCCTGAATTTCCCTCCCAGTGATCTTAAGAACAAAGCAAAGATTATTTCATTATTACGGTGAGCATGTATTATAAGGCTGTCCTTGCCAAATACCTGTCTTAAAAATGCCTGCAACCCTATTTTTTCTGCATCTATTCCATAGCCAAACACTTTAGCATTTACGTATTTACCCAGAAAAGGCAAAATGCTCTCTATGCTTTTCGTAATTCCGGTGGTTCTTGAGTGGAAATGCAGATGAACTACCAACATTTTAAAATTTTGTTGTCTGACATTTCAAATATAATAAGGATACCACCATAAACCTACTGTCGCTAAAACAAAAAGACAAGTGATTTGACCCGGATGCTTTCTTATAAAGAAACTGAGCCGGGCCGTACAAAACACGGGCCGGCTCAGAAAACATTAAATATTTATGAGGGTATCTGCTTATGCTCCTCCTATCTGCATTTCGGCAATGCGGAAAGTGGGTGAGGCGAATGAGCGGTTCAGGTCAATATCGTTGCCCATCATATCTATGCCATTGAGTATCTGGTTTGCACTCCCAGCGATGGTGAGCCCTTCAACAGGATAGGCAATTCTTCCGTTTTCTATCCAGAAACCGGTTGCCCCGCCACTGAAATTTCCATTTACGGGATTTATACCGTAACCTGTAACACCCTTCAGCAGCAGTCCGCGCGGTGTGGCGGCAATAATATCCTCCTGGCTGTATTCACCGGCTTCAAGGTACAGGTTGTTGGTTCCAATTCCTGGCAGGCTTGTATATCCTCCCCTTGAGGCGTTGCCCGTGCTTTCTGTCCCTGCTCTGGCAGCAACCTGGGTGTTGTAGAGGAATCCTTTCAGGACCCCATTCTCAACAAGTACCCTTTTCTTTGTAGGCACCCCTTCTCCGTCAAAAGGAGAACTTCCCAGCCCTTTCGGCACTGTTCCGTCGTCGGTTATGGTAAGGAGGGATGAAGCGAATTGCTGGTTCATCGAGTCCTGGAGGAAGCTGGCCCCCTGAAGCACCCTTTCGCCGTTTATTGCCGTTATCACACCCCTAAGCA
>SLRB01000009.1 GCA_007131165.1 Bacteroidales bacterium
AAAGCGCTGGCAGGAATTGTATCGGCATCGGCAAAGAACCTGAACCCATTATTCGCCTTGAAATTCATTTCATATGAAGTTGACGGCTTGAGTTCATCCTTTGCATTTGTTGTATTAAATACAAAGGCTCCCTCTTTTCCATCTGTAGAGGCCAGTCTCCCGAAAGCAAAAGAATTTCCGCCATCGGCGGTAACACTTGCCCCAAAGGCAAAATCATGCCCGGTAAGTGCACTGGCGTTCCTGCCTATGGCAACACTGGCCCATCCGTCTGCTATAGAACGGTGTCCGATTGCAGTTGAATAATTCCCGTGGGCATTATTAAATGAGCCTATGGCTACGGCACCTGGCGCGGTTGTTTTCGAGCTTAACCCGGCACTGAATGACGAACCTCCTTCGGCCACACTCCGTATCCCGATAGCTGTTGCCCAGTTCATCGCCTGTGTTTGATAACCAATAGAAGTGGCAAATCTGCCTTCGGCGCTTGCATGACTACCGATAGCAACCGATGATTCACCCGAAGCTATGCTTCTGTTACCTAAAGAAACAGCTAACTTGCTTGTTGCCAAAGATCCCAGGCCAACAGCGAAGGAGTAATCTCCCGAGGCCTCTGTATAAACACCTGTTGGCTCAAAATTAATGGTGTCGCGTTCTACCGAACCAATGGCATAACTTCCTGTGCCTGATGCAATAGCCCCCGAGCCAAATGCATACGAATCAATGCCGTCAGTCCGTGCGCCATCCCCAAAAGCAAAGGAATTGTCCTTAAGGGATTTTGCACCCTTACCTATTGCTGCAGAATAGTTGCCGTCTGAAAAGGACTGGTATCCAAGCGCCAGAGAATAGTCCCCGTTTGAACTGGAACGAAAACCAAAGGCCTGTGAATACTCACCTGTTGACATGGTTTGATAGCCAAGAGCCTGTGAATAAGCTCCAACAGCCCTGTTCTCATATCCAATAGACAATGAGTAAGATCCGACACTATCAGGAGTTGTTACCAAAACCTGCCCCGCCAGAAATGCATTTTTTTCCGGATACCATAATACCCTGGCCTGACTGGGGTCAATCACCTCAGGATCCGATGCGCCGGAAATATTAAAGTAATTGTTTACACCATCCTTGGATTGGGTAAACCCGCCTACAGCAAAACCGGCCCGGGTACCTTTGGCCGGATCCCGCTCATCAAGCAGAAATTGCGCACTGGCAGGGGTGAGACTGAAATAGTCCTGGCCGGATTGCTTACTATGAGTGAACCCTCCCACAGCAAAACCGGCACGGGTGCCCTTAACATCTTCACCAGTATCCTTGCCATCTTCCGGCTTGCTTTCATCTATATTTATCCTCACAAAACCGGGGTCAACCCTTAGAAACTCCAGGGGTTCACCTGCCTTGTGTGAAGTAAACCCACCAACGGCAAACCCACCTCGTGTTCCCTTTTCATCAGTTTTCTCCTCGTCAATAATTATCCTGACAGAGCCCGGATCGACTCTCAGATACTCAATCTCGTTTCCCTTATCCCTTGTAAACCCACCCACTGCAAATCCGGCACGACTGCCTTTTCCTGCATCCTCCTCATCTACATATATCCTCACTCCGGTCTGGTAAACGCCAAAAACCACTTTGCCATCGCGGTTCTTAACCTCGAAAATCGGATCATCATCTTCTGCATCATCCCTGCTTGATATCTGTACACTCTCATCATCACCATAAACAACAAAAGGCATATAACCCAGCGATTCACCATCGGTCCAGTAAGCAATATTCCCTGCAGAGCCTGATCCGGTTATTGCATCGCCTGTTGATCCTGCATGCAGGGCATAAGGTACCGAAAGCAGCTTTGAAGTACCCATATCAGCAAATCCGCTACCATCATTCATGTCTATCTCCACTTTAAGATATACCGATGTATTGCCCCAATCGATCGATTTAAAATCACCCTCAATGATTGTTCCCTTACCAATATTCAGGTTAACAATACCGAATTGATTTGTAGTTAGTGAATGATTTTCTGAGTACAATACAGTGGCACCGGCCTCATCAGATAAAAGATTGATCCTTATTACAACGCTCTCTTCTGCCAGGGGGTTGCCCTGTATATCCCTTGCCACTGCCTGGTAACTAATTGCCTGCGGTGTCTGCGCATAAGACTGGGGCTCAATTACAAATAACAGGACTAAGGTACTAAGCATTAAAATGTAAAATTTTCTCATGGTAATATGATTTTGTGAGTGTAAAACTTTTCAGCAATTTAAGTTTCTTGACACAGAAAAACAAAGCTTTAATCCGGAATTCGCTGTTATTGGTCAAATAACAGCGAATAATAAGGGCGGCTTTCAGGGGTAATTATGTATAGATATTCATCCTTCATCAATGAAATAAAGAAAGCTGTCTTCAAGAAGGTAAAACAGGGGGGCAACAAGGATCTTGGGGTACTTTCTGCGAAGTCGTGAGGCCTCGCTCAGCAGGAATTCGGTTTCACTGTCGATCTCGAACATCGGGGCATAATTCCTGAAATGCTCCTCAGACTGCTCAGAATTCATACCCGCACCCTCGACCAGTCCGCTGACTATCTGATCCTTCTTTGAATAAAGGTTGACCATTCCGCAGTCGTTGTGGCCTATCAGTACTATACACCTGACACCGCCCACGGCAATTGCGTATGATACATTGAATGCACTGTACCTGAGGTTGGCGCCACCTGTACGTATAGTAAACGCAAACCTGTCGGGAATATTCAGATGTATCCTTTTATCCATACACATCCCTATTAGCATTTTTGAATCGGTATAGCTTCCAAAAGGCTTCCTGAAATTGTGGTACTCAAAAAGGGTCTGCACCGGTGTATTCCGGTAACCAGGTAATATATCATCAGCGGTTTTTACAGAAATCAGTCTGTCCATAATTATGAGCTATCAAATCAGGCGGGTAAAATACATAATCTTTTTCGAATAAAACCCTGTCCGGTTTGAAAAACATCAAACGGCTACGGCCATTGAAAAAGAAAATGCATACAACCATGGGGCTCAAATCGTGCTTCAAAAACAATACCGTCGAGTTGTCGCCTGTCAGACACCTTTTAATATCTTTTCGCATCATTATGTGAATAATGAATTCGTTGAGTAACCCTTTGCAAATTGATTTGTGCAAACATTTCCAAATTAACTGCAATTTATAATTACTTTTGCATGATTAAAATGTACGTTGTTGTTTTCATAACCGGAAGACACTTCACTTAAACCTGAACTATGAACCCCAGACTGATAATACTAATTATTCTCTGTTCAATAGCTATTACCTCAACGGCAAAGGCCGAGATTATCCTGCCGGCAATATTTGGTGACAATATGGTATTACAGCAGCAGACCGATGCAGCAATATGGGGGAAAGCATCGCCCGGGAACAATGTTGAAATCATTACCAGCTGGGATAATCAGAGCTATAATACCCGCGCCGGCAGAGATGGTTCATGGAGAATCAAGGTTAAAACCCCTTCAGCCGGCGGTCCTTATGATATTACCATATCTGACGGCCTGGAACTTAAACTTTCAAATATCCTTATAGGTGAAGTCTGGATCTGCTCCGGACAATCAAACATGTTTATGCCGATGAAGGGTTATCGCAATCAACCTGTAAAAGGTTCGAATGAAGCAATTGCAACTTCAGCAAACCCAAATATCCGGCTTTTTTCGGCAAGTCGAGATAAAAGCCTTGAACCTCTTGATGATCTGTCAGGAGAATGGCTTGAATGCCTTCCTGAAAATGTCTCCGAATTCAGTGCTACAGCTTATTTCTTCGGAGAATTTATCCAGCAGGTTCTGGGAGTTCCCGTGGGATTAATTCACTCAAGCTGGGGTGGTACACGTATTGAACCATGGATCAGTGAACAGGGTATAAAAGAGTTTGACTGGATTACATTGCCTGATAGAAATCAAACCGGCGATTTCTCCCGGCAACTGCCAACCGTTCTGTTTAATGCAATGATCAAACCTGTTACCGAATTTTCCATCAGGGGTGCACTCTGGTATCAGGGAGAAGCGAACCGGGATGAACCAGAGAGATACACTCAACTGATGCAGGGGCTTATTGAAAACTGGCGGGCCGAATGGGGAATTGATGATATGCCTTTTTATTATGTACAAATAGCTCCCTTCGATTATCGTATAACAGGATTGAATTCTGCCTTTTTGCGCGAAGCTCAGCTTAAGGCTTCAACCGCACTGCCAAATACAGGTATGGCAAGTATTATTGATGCAGGTGAAAAAGATTGCATCCATCCTGCCAATAAAAGAGCTGCCGGCAATAGGCTTGCATATCTGGCCCTGGCAAAGACTTATGGAATCAAAGGGTTTGCATATTCCGGACCCGTTTTAAAGGAAATGGTTGTTGAAGATAACATGGTTAAACTTACTTTTGATTATGCAGAAAACGGGCTTACAACATTCGGGGCAAAACTGAAGAATTTCAAAATTGCAGGGTCGAACAGACGGTTCTTTGAGGCTACTGCCTATATTACGAGAGAAGGGATAACCCTTTTTGCCCCTCAGGTAGCAAATCCAGTTGCGGTCAGGTATGCTTTCGACGATTTTGTAATTGGTGAACTTTATAATACTGAAGGCCTCCCTGCTTCATCTTTCCGGACTGACGACTGGGATTAGAATTTGCCCATTAGTCTATTCCGTCATCCTCCTCAACGCGTTCCAGTCCACGCCTCTCCAGAGATCGTTGAGCATCGTTACCCGTCTTTCGTTGTAAAACATCCCACCTTCTGACCGGTAGCGTGCATCAATCAGTTCCCACCACTCGACCGACATAACACGTATAGCAGATTCATTGCCGGCAGAGGCAAAAAAATCCTCATCAATACATACCAGTGCCCTCGCACCCTCTGCATCAGGACTGACCAGTCCGCTCGGCCGTTCAGCCTCAAAATCCATTGCCATAATATGCCTGTAGGTACCCATGGATGGCCAGGGTGGCAGAATAAAACCGTATGCCGGGGCCCTTCGCTGAGCCGGGGTCAGAGTGTTCAGCTCAGCCTTCAGCCCTTCTGTTGCGCGTCCGGCATCAGCAATGTATACCAGGTGGTTTACATCAAGCTCTTTTCCAAGTTCCTCAATCCTGTCCCAGTCCCCACTCCCAATAGCACCATCAACCCTTGCAAGGATTTCTCCCTGGGTCATAAGCGCTTCTGCAAGCTTCCTTTCCCACTCATCAAGTTCAACACGTTGCTCTGCTGCAACTTCAAGATCCTCTCTTAGCCGGTCCTCCGCACCGTCAACTAAATTAGCATACATTTCCTCAGCCTCCTCCGGACTGAAAGACTTCATCATTTCATAAGTCTGCTTTGACTGTTCCATGAGCTTTTCATGCCTTTCAACAACAGCCTCCTCTTCAAACATGGCACGCATACGTTTAATATGTTGCCGCATCTGGTCTATCTGCTGCTTCGGCACTTCCTGCTCCATCGCTGCAGCAAACCCCTGGCGAAACAGGTCAAGCTCAGCCTTCGCCCTGTCAAGCATTGCATTTATCCACCTCTCCTGGCTCACAGGTTTCCAGAAGGCCTCCCCGCCCCTCGTAAGTACCGTAATGACACTCGCCTGGTGCAGCCCAAATACCGGCCTTACCACCGATCGCAGAAAAGGCTCTACATCATTATCCCAGAGTGGGAAAAAATCGGGTGCGGGAAAGCGTTCCTCATACCCCGGGGGATGGGCGCACCGGTTAAAAAGAGTTTGACCGCCAATGCTTTCCATTAATGGCGGCAGCAGGAATATTTCACCCGAGCCGTCGGCCAGCACCGGATCTCCCAGAAGATTTCCCGTCTCATTGATCCAGACCCTCACACCGGCTGTTACATCAGAATTGGCATAGGGAAACCTCATCATCAGGTTGAGGCGTACCGACTGTGGCCATTGCCTGTTACCGGAGAGTGACGGATTGGCGACAAATTCGCTTCGCGGATTAACAACAAGTCCACGTGGCGGATTTAGCGGCTGTGCTCTCTTAAACACTTCCAGTATATCTTCGACTTTTGAAACCATTGCTTCCCCCTGAGGTGAAGCAGGTGTGGCACTTGTGCGTAACCATCGAAGCGTTTCCCATGTATCGCCCTGAGCAGAAGCAGCTTTATATAGTCCTGTGCTAAGCAGGAAAAAAATAGCTCCTGAGAGAATTGCTTTTTGCATATTGATCCGCTTTATTTGTTAAAATGAATAACAGTAATTATCGCTGGTTTTCAGGTAAACTAAAATTAAACCCTATCTTTCCTGATTGAAAAATCCGGTTAATGATATTACACAAGTTACAAAAAGATTTATCATTGCAAGATAAAAACAGCCTGGTAGTTTTTTAAATCATTTTCCAATTACCGACTTAACGGGTCAGTGAGTGCCAGGTCAGTTTATTGCATAATCTGAGACGATGCTGTTCCAAAATTTCACCTATGGATACTTTTGCAGATAGGGTGATCCAATTCAACAGGAACCTTGATGTCAAACTGGATCTGCCGGACGGGATCAGGGTAATGAACCCTTTTACTGAAAATCCCCTGGCCCTGAAGGCCTCTTCATTGTTCTACCGTAAGTTTTACAACGATAACCGGCCGCGCAGACTGATACTGGGTATAAACCCGGGCCGTCACGGAGCCGGTGTTACGGGAGTCCCCTTTACCGACACAAAACGACTGGCTGATAAATGCGGACTGCCCTTAGATAGCCTGAAAACACATGAGCCCTCATCGGTTTTTATATATGAGGTTATAGATGCCTACGGTGGACCAGAAAAATTTTATTCCGAATTCTATATAAACTCCCCTTGCCCCCTCGGTTTCGTCAAAACGAATAACAAAGGCAGGGAGGTAAACTTCAACTACTATGACAGCAGGGAGCTGGCTGAAGCGGTATATCCTTTTATGCTGAAGTCGATCGAAGCACATATCGCCAAGGGAACGGACACCGGGGTGGTCTGGTGCCTTGGCAGCGGCAAGAATTTCAAAATGCTTGAGGCAATAAACAGGGAACAAAGGTACTTCGGTAAAATTATTCCTCTTGAGCACCCGCGCTTTATAATGCAATACAGGTCAAAACAAAAACAGCAATATATTAAAAAATATATTGAAGCCCTGAAGCCACTAAGATAATTAACTGCACTGTTAAAAAGCCCCGGAGTATCAGATATAATTCCACATTCCGAACCAGGGCTGCCGGGGGAATAAAGTCGCGAAACGGCAAGACATTACATCTGCTATTACAGCAACTTATTAACCCCAAAATTACAACAAACTTACAGCGGGTTTTACGCCAATACAGGAGACAACAGTATTATTCCTGTTTAACCCCGGCCTGCAGCCTCACGAACCTGCTTTCCGAAGGCCATGCATTCGGGCCTTTTAAGATTGTCATATTCAACCATACCCGGGATCTGTTGCATCCTATCACGTACATCAGGCTCCATAAGTCCCCAGGTTATCCTTCCAAGAAATACCATTGCCGGTACATCATAAGCCCCTGTGAGCGGTGAAAGCTGGTAGCCAATAAAAGCATCATATTGTTCTTTCTCTACAGGCTGCATCATATTGCCACACACTGCGAAAAGACCCCGTACCTTACCTTCTATTACGCTCCTGTTCTCCTCAAGGTACTCTTTAAGCAGCGGATGAATCTCATTGCTCCTGATAGCACTCCCGATAATAATATGGTCATAAGACGACAGATCAGGTTTCTCGCGTACATCATAAACCTGGGCTATGCCATCCATTCCCTCAGATATCCAAACACCTGCATCACGTGCAGTACCGCACCAGGTGCCAAACAATACGGCCCATTTCTTATCGGAAGGCATAGGGTAAAATTCCAAAGCCTGGGACTTCTTCGGCATTATCAGCGCACCAATTCCAAGCAATCCGGTCTTTAAAAAGTCACGTTTCTTCATTTTAATCTGGTTTTAGGTTAATGTTGGTTTCAGGTTAAAGATTACCGGCAAATTATTGTTATTCTTAACTGTTATAAGGACGAAGCAAAAATATCAGAAATAGAACACATGAGGACCGGGAATGGCCTGTTTAACATTCATTAACATCCTGACAATGTTTTCCTCTATCACAAATTCCAAGTATAAAAGTTGTATCAGTCATAGAATGGAAAATCAATCACTTCCAGACTCAGCTATCACAAGCATCTCAAAATCCTTCGTTGTCAGTTTATCATCCCTGCTGAATGCACCAAGTCTGGCGCCAAAAATATCAATTGTCGTAAATCCAAGTGATTTGAGCAACCAGGTAATCTCAGGCGGTATATAATACCTTTCGTTGCATTCATAATCAATCTTTTTACCACTTTCATCCACTATTGAGGTGACATTGTAATCCCTGAAAGTCATAATATCAAAGCTGCTGTTTTCAAGGACAGCGCCACCGGGGCTGGTTTCCTGGTTATGAAACTCCTTGAGCGAGTTGAAGAGGGGGAATAATCCGTTGAGAGTTGTAAAGATGAATTTACCACCCTTTTTTAATGCATTTGCAGCATTTCTGAGGATCATGAAGTTCATCTCGTCAGTCTCCATCAGCGGAAATCCTCCCTCACACATCATTATTACCAGGTCAAACTCATCATTAAAACCAAGCTCCCTGGCATCAGCCCTGGCAAACTTCACGTCGAGGTTCTCTTTTTCTGCCTTTTGCCGCGCTATGCTGATTTGTCTTTCAGAAAGATCAATGCCCGTTACCTTATAGCCCCTGCGGGCAAGCTCCAGGGCGTGCCGTCCCGTTCCGCACCCTATGTCCAGTAT
>SLRB01000294.1 GCA_007131165.1 Bacteroidales bacterium
ACCTTTTCGTAAAGGTCCCTTGCAAAGGTCGATGCCACGACCAGGAGCTGGGAGTCGGCAGTTGAGAGTATTGCGGCGAAAACCCCGCCCACCAGAAGTCCGTACAGCACCGGTCCGAAATAACCCGAGGAGAGCACCAGATATATCATCTCGGGGTCCTCATCGGGCAGGCGGCTGATCTCCGGCACCAGCAGCCGACCGACAAGTCCGATGCTTACCGCACCGATGCCCAGGATAATGTTCCAGCAGGTGCCGAATATTGCTGAATATTTAAGCTTTACTGGATCCCTGATCGACATGTACCTGATCACCATATGAGGCTGCCCCGGCGAACCCAGTCCGATACCTATAAATCCGATGATCACACCGGCGCCCAGTGAAAAAAAGTCGAGGTGTGCGGGACTTAACCCCAGGAGCATCTCCCGGAGAATTCCAACACCGCCTATATTGACAATTCCAACTACCGGCAGTACCACCAGACCTATCAGCATTATCAGGGCCCTCACCACATCATTGTATGCCACGGCTACATAACCACCCAGAACCATATATATCATCACCAGCAGTCCGGAGATGACAAGCGACAGGGCCAGCGGCATGTCCATCGCCGTGGAGAGCGACTTGGCCCCGGCGTTGAACTGCGCGGCAACGTATGCCGTTATGAAGATGATCATGATAACAACACCGGTAATGCGCAACAGCCTGGTTTTGTCGTTAAACCTCGATTCAAAATAATCGAGCAGGGTTATGGAATCATATCTCTGTGTCTCTTTCCTCAGCCTCCGTCCGAGATATATGAACTGCCACGCCTCAACCATCGTGTATCCTACAATCGCCCAGATGGCGCCGACACCTGACACGTAGGCCATCCCGCTCACCCCGAGCACCAGCCAAGACGAGCGGCCCGAAGAGACGGCCGAAAGTCCGACTACAAAAGCGCTCATGGCCCTGCCGCCTACAAAGAAATCGGACTGGCTGCGGGTGCGCAGCATGGCCAGGAGCCCCACTGCAACCGGTATTAACAATGTTATTATAAAAATGGTGAGCGCCAGCGGATCGCTCAGCTTATCATATATATCTTCAGCCATAAGGAAGTTTTTTAATTATAGCAACAGGCCCGGATGGCAAATTATAAAATATGTGAAGATTTTCCAAGAATCAACCTTTATTGCCTATTTTTACATTTGATCACTGTGTAGTCCTGACCGTTATGCCAATTAGGGGGCACATAATTCGGACAAAACGAATAATCAGCATGCTGCTTGAAATAAAGGATGTTTCAAAATCATACAAAAGCCGTTACGGGAAAACCCTGCGCGAGGTGCTGCGCGGCACAAGCCTTTCACTCGGACTGGGCGAAAAGATAGCCATAGCAGGCCCGTCGGGATCAGGCAAGACAACCCTGCTGAACCTGGCAGGCACCCTTGACTTCCCCGATAAGGGAGAGATCTTTTTCAGGGAGAGACCCCTTTCGGGGATGAATACGGCAGAGCTGGCAGGCTTCAGGAACAGGAAGATAGGCTTCGTGTTCCAGTTCCACCACCTGCTGCCCCAGCTCACGCTGTGGGAAAACGTGCTGATACCTGCCCTTCCTGTTAACGGCGACAAAAAAGAGATTTACAAACGTGCGGAAGAGCTGCTGCTGGAGACCGGCCTGTGGGATATAAGGCACCAGAAACCTGGGGAGCTGTCCGGGGGCGAGTGCCAGCGCACAGCCGTGGTCAGGGCGCTGGTTAACGGCCCGTCGCTTCTGCTGGCAGATGAGCCCACCGGGTCGCTCGACAGCGAAAACGCTGATATGCTTACAAAATTGCTGATCCGGCTGGGCGAAAAGGAGAACCTGGGTATGATCGTGGTAACGCACTCAATGGATATAGCCTCACGGATGGACAGGATATACAATCTGAAAGACGGCAGGCTGGAGAAGACGCAGTGATCAACGAACCCGAAACAGCACGGACTGTTAACAGAACACAGGGTTATCCCGGACCGGTAATCACGACAACGGCAATAATTACTAACTGGGTTTTTAAATGCAATTTCGGAGACTTATATCAAGATCGTTTTTCCACTACCTGAAGGGTAATTTGCTGGCCGGCGGGGGACTGGCGGTGGCGACGGCGGTTATCACCGGGGCCTTCATTATCGGCGATTCGCTTAGCCACTCGCTTGAAAGGGCGGTCATCATGCGCCTGGGCGGCATAACCCACTCGGTAACAGCCGGCGAAAGGCTCTTTACCATGGAGATGGGCGACAGGTTCGCTGAGGAGAGCGGACATCCTGTTTCGAGTGCGCTTGTTGCCGGGGGGATGGCAATCTCAGGCGACGGCACGCAGCGGCTTAACCGCGTACAGGTGATAGGCGCCGACGACAGTTTCAGCTCCCTGCTGGGAAGCGGACTTGATTATTCTGTCACAGAACCGGGCGAGGCTATCGTGAGCGAAAACATGGCGGGCAGACTGGGGCTGGAGGCCGGGGACTTCCTTATGCTGCGAATGAAGAGGGCCGGGGTGATCCCGATGAACACCCCGCTGGTATCCGACGCCGACCAGTCCGTTACCCGCAGGCTCATGGTGGCTGCCATAGCCGGCGACGACGATTACGGGCGTTTCAACCTGCGCGTTTCGCAAACGGCGCCTTTCAACGTTTTTGTAAATGCAGCCTGGCTGAACAGCGTAATGGGACTCGACGGCATGGCCAACATCCTGCTCGTGGCCCATGAAGATGCCGCCGCCGGCGAGCTCGAAGAGCACCTGGCAGCAGCATTCCGCCTGGAGGACGGCAACCTGTCGGTGCGCGCCGTGCAACACAGGGGTATGATAGAGATAAGCTCCGAAAGGGTGTTCATCGAAGATCATGTTTCGGAGAGGCTGGACTCCGTTTTCCCTGACGGCGACCGTGTACTCACCTATTTTGTCAACTCCCTTGAAAAAGGAGAAAATGACACACCCTACTCATTTGTCGCTGCTACCGGGCGACGGGGACTCGAGCCGGGGCAGGTGGTAATAAATGAATGGCTGGCCGCCGATCTTGGAGCGGGTGCCGGCGACACCCTGCTGATGCGATACTGGGAAACGGGTACGCGGCGTGAACTGACCGAACAGGAGACGAGTCTTGTGGTTGAGAGGGTAATTGGCATGGATGAGGCCGCGGCAGACAGCGTGCTGATGCCCTTCCTGCCCGGGTTGTCGGATGCGGGGAGCTGCAGGGACTGGGACGCGGGAGTGCCTGTGGAGCTCGGGCGGATAAGGGACGCGGACGAGGATTACTGGGATGATTATCGCGGTACTCCCAAAGCATATATCTCTCTGGAAGAGGGACAGAGATTGTGGACCAACAGGTTTGGCAACCTCACCTCGGTATGGCTGCCGGGTGGAGAGGATGATATTTCGGCAGTGCGCGAAGCTATTGAAACAGCTATTGACCCGATGCAGACAGGTTTCCAGGTAAATGAGCTCAGGGAGCAGGGGTTGCAATCCGCCGCCGCAGGGGTTGATTTCGGAATGCTGTTCGGGGGACTCGGCTTCTTTGTTATGATGGCGGGGATAATGCTCTTCTTTTTGCTGATGCTCTTTAACCTCGAAAAAAGATCCGGGCAGGTAAGGCTGTTCTCATCTCTGGGGTATTCACGCCCACTGATCAGGAAAATTTACCTGGCCGAAGGGATGCTGGTGGCTTTTGCTGGGGGTGTCGGCGGACTGCTTCTGGCGGCGGGATATGGCGAGCTTGTGAGGTACGCACTTACGGGCGTATGGCAGGATATAGTGCGTACCGAGCTGCTGGTGCTTGTCGTCAGGCCCTCCTCGCTGGGATGGGGACTGGCAGTTTCGCTCTCGCTGGCACTGCTGGTTATCACCCTGGGCATCAACAGGTATATCCTGAAGGGACCGGGACAGAATGAGGGAAGCGGGCAGAAAGCAGGGGAGGAATCATCTGACTGGGCTCCTGACGAAGACCCTGGGAAAGGAAATTCCCGCGATGGAGTGCCTGCCGAAAAAGCCTCGGAAGGGAACTCCCGCAAAGGAGTACCTGTAATGAACAGGATCAGGGCCCTGCTTGGCTATGGTGGTAAGATCAGATTTTCAGGCCGCCTGATACCGGCGGGTGCATGGCTTTGTGCGGTTGGGGGACTGGCAATTCTGGCGCTGCAGATTTTCTCCGGCCGGAATACCGACCCGGCAGGATTTTTTATCAGCGGGGGACTGCTGCTGGTGGCGCTGCTGCTGTTTTCCCATATGGCGCTTGCCCGCATTGAAAAGAGTGGATTTACAAAGATTGACATGACCCGGCTGAGCATTAAAAACCTTTCCAGGAACAGGACCCGCAGCCTGTCAATTATAACCCTGCTCGCCCTCGGCATGTTCGTGATCATTGCCACCGGTTCGTTCAGGAAGGATGCCGCTACGGCAGAGATGCACCCCGAAGGGGGAACCGGCGGATTCCTGTTTATTGCAGAGGCCACCGTGCCCGTCCTGCACAATCTCAACACCAGGGAGACACAGCTTGATCTTAACATACCCGGGGATGTTTCTTTCGTGCAGTTCATGGCCGGCTATGCCGACGATGCAAGCTGCCTGAACCTCAACGAAGTGCCCAATCCCCGCATACTGGCCACGGACCCTGAACATCTTGAGGGAAGGTTCAGCTTTGTAACGGGAACAGAGTGGCTGGACAGGGAGAACCCGTGGCAGAGCCTGAACCGGGAACCGGGCAACACCCCGGGAACTTCAGACCCGGGCAACGCCCCTACCGGACGCTCCTCTGCCCCAACCGGTGGCTGTTCCGGTACTTCAGCTCCCGACATGGCAGTAACACTGGATAAAGAATACGGAAGCGACGAACAGCAGCAGGCACACAATACTTCTGTCCCTGTAATCCCTGCCATTGCCGACCAGGCCGTAATACAATGGGGACTGAATAAAAGAGTTGGCGACACACTCTTCTATACCGATGAACGGGGCAGGGAGATTGGGCTGCTGCTGATCGGGGGACTGGCTAACTCGGTGTTCCAGGGTAATGTGATCGTTTCCGAGGAGCACTTCCTGAGGCACTTCCCGTCGACAAGCGGCAGCAGCTTCTTCCTGGTTGATGCCGGCCATGACCGCACCGAAGAGCTGAGGGAGGAACTTGACTTCATTTTCCGCGACCACGGATGGGAGATGACAACCGCTGCAGAGCGCCTTAATGAGTTCAACTCCGTAGAGAACACCTACCTCGGCATCTTCATGATGCTCGGCGCGCTGGGGGTGTTGCTTGGTATTGCGGGACTGGCCGTGGTAATGGCAAGGAGCATTGCCGAAAGAAGGGCTGAAATAGCGCTTTACGCATCGCTCGGCTATAAAAGATCGCAGATCATATCGATCATCCTTCGCGAATACCTGGTATTGCTGGGATGGGGACTGGCAGTGGGAGTGCCTCCTGCGATGATTGGGGCCCTGCCCTCACTCCTTCCGGGAACACAGCAGATGAACCAAGCCTTCCTGGCTATGATCATAGCGGCGATATTCCTCCACGGGGTGTTCTGGATAGTGGTAACCTCCCTTCTGATGATCAGGGGCAGAAACCTTACCGCCGCCCTTCGCAATGACTGATCCGGCACTCCTCAATAGCTGACCGGCAGTCTTCGCAATTAAAGGGATTTTCCCGGCTTCATCGCAGCCGGCATGGTTCGCAACCACTTAAAGTCTGCAAGGCTTCTTAACATTGGCTTTACATTTCGGTCACATATTGTTAAATATTTCTTAACCCCTCCTGTTTGGTTGGTGGCAGCTCTTTGAATTAAATTTACTGTTGTTAAAGTATTCTTTACAGAAGATGTCATCGGTTCCCTATATCCCTGTTATTCAAAGCAGTTGCCTGGCTTCCCGGTATTTGGTCAGGGATAGTGCCTATAGTGATCGGCATTGTCCTAATCCTTTTTGTTGTGAAAGCGATCGGCAGTATTCTGCAAAGGGTAATGGTTGGGCGCGCCAGGGATATAATGCATCGTACTGTAGGGCGGGGGGCCCTTTCGGGTATGAGCGAAGGCGGTATAATAACAGTCCTTGTCCAGTCCTCCTCCACGACCACGGCGCTAATAGTGCCTATGGCAGGTAGCGGACTGTTCTCTTTAAAACAGGTATACCCGTTTACCCTGGGCGGAAATATAGGAACCACCATAACGGCGCTTCTTGCCGCGGTGGCCATAACCGGCCCCCTTGCAATTCTCGCCCTGCAGATAGCCCTGGTTCATCTGTTTTTCAACCTGTTTGCGATAATCCTCATCTACTCCATACCCCTCCTTCGGAACATCCCGGTATGCATGGCCGAATACCTGGCCAAAATGGCACAGCGCAACAAACTCTATGTGGTGGCATATATCGCCGGGATGTTTTTCCTTGGGCCTCTCACCATACTGGGATTATTCAGGTTGTTTTAAGACACGGCACTATCTCTCCATTAGATCCTTTAAGATCCTGACCGAATCGGACAAGCATTTCTCGCATACCTTTTCGGAAAGCCGGTTCTCTTTTGCGTAGTTCCGTCCTTCCTCTGTATTGAGATCGCAATTCATCAATGACAAACAATCTGTTGCCCCGTGTATCGATCTGAATTTTTCATGAAACTCACGTACCATAGAATAAGTATTCGAATTACGCTCCCTTGTATTTGAATACTTTGCATGATTATAGATACCCAGAACCATAAAAGATCCCGTTACAAGACCACAGGTTTTCTGGAGGCGGCCCATTCCCCCGCCAAATCCTGATGAAATGCTTGTTGCCAGGCCCTCATCAAAATTTAGAGTTTCTGAATATGCCAGTAATATGGCTTGTGCACAATGATAGTCAGCCCTGAATAACTCAAGGGCTCTTTCCTCTTCTTTGGATTTTAGATCCGGTATTGTTTGTGAACTGATCAAAAAGGTCCCCGTTGCAGCAACTCCCGCCTTTGCAATAAATTTTCTTCTGTCCATTCTATTACTATTTAGGTTATGATTTAATTCCCATATATTTCGGTATTTCATCCTGCGGGAATGTCTCCTGGCTGCCGGTCTTCATGTTCTTAACGGTAACGGTTTTCTCCCGCGCTTCCTCTTCCCCGATAAGGGCAACAAAAGTAATATTGCGGTTATTGGCATACTGCATCTGCTTTTTCAGCTTGACGCTGTCGGGATAAAGCTCGGCGCTGATGCCGGATTTGCGCAGCTTTTCAAGGAGTGGAAGGCAGGCTTCAGCCTCCTTCTGACCGAAGTTTACGAACATCAGGTACGTTGAAGCCGATACGGCTGTTGGGAAACCTCCGGTCTGAACCAGCACATCGTAAATGCGGTCGGCCCCGAATGAGATGCCGACACCCGACAAACCTTCAAGCCCGAACACCCCGGTCAGGTCATCATACCGGCCGCCGCCGCAAATGCTTCCCATTTCGACATCGGCGGCCTTTACCTCGAATATAGTGCCTGTATAGTAATTCAGTCCCCGTGCCAGGGCCACATCAAACTCAACCTTATTCTTAATTTCAAGCAGCGAGAGCATGTCAAGCACCTCCTTCATCTCACGGGTGCCTTCACGGCCGGGCCCGTCTTCCTCAAAAAGTGAGGCCAGCTCCTCCAGCTTACCGCTGTTACTACCGGTCATTCCTATGATCGGCTTCAGCTTCGCTATTGCATCAGGTGAGATACCTTTTTCCTGCATCTCGCCGCACACCTCGTCAAGACCGATCTTGTCAAGTTTGTCCATTGCAACAGTCATGGCAGTGAGTTTGTCCTGCTGACCGATCATCCCGGCAATACCGGTAAGTATCTTCCTGTTGTTGAGTTTTATTACAACATTAATTCCCAACCTGACGAAGACGTCATCTATAATTATTGCATGCTCTACCTCGTTAAGCAATGAATCGCTGCCTATAACATCCACATCGCACTGGTAAAATTCACGATAACGCCCCTTCTGGGGCCTGTCCGCCCTCCATACCGGCTGGATCTGGTATCGTTTGAAGGGGAAGGTCAGCTCATTGCGGTGCTGCACCACGAACCGGGCAAAAGGAACCGTAAGGTCATAGCGGAGGCCCCGGTCGCAGATCATATTTGCAAGCCGGCCGCTATCGCCTGAGCCTCTATCCTCCTCATTCAGCTTACCCATAAAATCGCCCGAATTGAGAATTCTGAAAAGAAGCTTGTCTCCTTCCTCACCGTATTTGCCCAAAAGAGAGGAGAGGTTCTCCATGGCAGGTGTTTCAACCGGCACATAGCCATAAAGATCAAAAACAGTCCTGATGGTATCAAAAATATGATTCCTCCCTGCCATCTCATCAGGAAGAAAATCACGTGTTCCTTTGGGGACCGAAGGTTTCTGGGGCATAAACATTATTTTTATTTCAACCTCCGCAAATATACATGAAATTTTTTCTGCGTAAATTACTCACAGACGCATGAAAGTCACATCTGGTATATACAGCTAAATGAGCATTACATTCCATGTGAGTTCGACCGAAGGTCAAATCCTCATCAATTGAATTTCACATCAGGTTAATATTTCTAACAGAACAATTTATTGCATGTGAAATCGACGAAGTCAATTTCACATCAGGTTAATATTTCTAACAGAACAATTTATTGCATGTGAAATCGACGAAGTCAATTTCATTAAACGTTAAGTCCAAATCATGAGGATTCAATGGATTGAAAAACATAACACTCAACAGCCGTAATTGTAACATATTGTTAAGCAG
>SLRB01000162.1 GCA_007131165.1 Bacteroidales bacterium
ACTGAAGAAGATGAAAACGAAAACGTGTTTATTTCTCCCCTGGGTGTTCATCTTGCCCTTTCCATGGCGTGGAACGGTGCAGATGGTACAACAAGGGAAGAGATGATGAAGGTACTGGGATATCCTGATTATGATGATGAGGCAATCAATGAGGCAATCAGAAAACTGATAGAGGACCTCCTGTCGGTCGACGACAGGGTTGAGACCGGTATTGCAAATTCTGTCTGGTACCGCGACACATATCCTGTTGAGCAGGATTTTCTGGACCTGAACAGGAAATACTTCGACGCCGGGATCAGTCCCCTAAACTTCAACAGCCCCGAAGCAAAGGATGTCATAAATACCTGGGTTGCCCGTCAGACCAATGACAGGATAAAGGAAATAGTCGACAGGATCGATCCCGACCACATCATGTTCCTGATAAATGCAATCTATTTCAAAGGAGTGTGGGCCCGGGAGTTTGTTCCCGAAAACACCAGAAAACGCCCATTCATTCATTACGATGGAAGTTCACAGGATGTGATGACCATGGAAACCGAAGGCGATTTCGGATATGCCGAGATGGATGGTTACAGGGTTGCAGAGTTGCCTTACGGCAGGGGCAACTACAGCATGTTACTGTTTTTGCCTGATGAAGAGGTTGAGGTGAATGAGATGATCAGCAGGATAGATGAAGGTACCTGGAAAGGCCTTCCCGGAAAGCTTGCCGATAAACAGAAGCTGCTTCTGAGACTGCCAAAGTTTACAGTCGAATATGAGGCAAACCTTAACAAGGCATTGAAGAACCTTGGCATAGAAGATGCATTTGCTCCACAGATCGCCGATTTTACCCGTATCAACAAGAACCGCGAACTATACATATCGAGGGTGCGGCATAAGTCGTTCGTTGAGGTGAATGAAGAGGGCACCGAAGCTGCAGCAGTTACTTCGGTCGATATCAGGCTGGTAAGCTATGATCCCGATGAGCCGCAGGTTATCGTTTTCAATGTCGACCGGCCGTTTGTTTTTGCCATAAAGGAAAAGTTCACCAACTCTCTGGTATTTATCGGCAGGATTGTGGAACCGTGACCATGATGAACCTGCCGGGTTATCGGCCATGCCGTGGCAACAGCTGCCCTGCCGGATGTTACATATGATAATGAAGGCAGTTATTTCACTTGTGTCATATCCTTAAGCAGGCTTTCTGTTTTTATTTTGTCAAGCAGCAGCTTAACCGTTGACACCAGATCGCTTCCTTCTGAGTAATCTGCCGGAACGGCATAATCAACCCGGTCCTGCGATATAAGCTCACGGCAGATATCTTTCTGGCTTTTTTTCCCGTTGCCATCTCCCATACCGGGATTGTAAACTGCAATTGTTGCACCACCCTGGTATTTGAGCATCTTCATTGACGGCACATCCGTTTCTCCGTCGCCTATATATATCATCCTTGAAAAAGGAACCGGCCTCTCTCCTTCAGGGGTAAACCTGTTGATTGTATCATTATCCCAGGAATTATCGATTCCCTTGTTTATCCGGAACAGATACTGGGTCTTGTTTGTGTAGTTAATTGCCAGCGCTGCCCACTCGGCAATTCCGTTTTCATCATATTTGAAACCTGAGGCAAATATGTTCCTGAAATGGTGTGCTATCGGGGTCCCTTCGATAAATTCCCTCAGCCCCGACGATATTATGTGATGTTCCAGCAATATCCCATGTTCATGTGCATATTGATTTACCAGGTCAAAATACTTTTCAACACCGGCATAAAAACGTATCTCCTTTCCGTAGCTGATGAAATCGCGGCGCCGGACAGGTATGCCTTTTTCGGCCGATTTCTGAAGCATGAGCTGCATGTAGGAAAGGATGCCATCCATATCATTCTCCCTTGCGATGCGGTTTGATTCCGCCCAGAACACCTCCTTTGGGATGCCCAGCTTCGGGAGGAAAGAGTGTTCCTGCATGTTACCCGGCGACAGTGTCCCGTCAAAATCGTAGGCTATGGCAGCCCGTACCAGTTCTCTGTTCATTGCTCATTTTTAATTATCTGGTTGGCAATAACGACAGCTTCTATCAGCTCCTTTTCATTCCTGACCCGGTTCCTTTTTTCCTGCAATGCATCTCTCAGCCTATTACCTGTTTCGGGAAAAAGGTTAATAAAGCTCTGTCTTCGCATTCGGTGCAAATTAGTGTAACGGTTACCGGGGTGCCTGATAATGTATACAGGCCTCGGCTCAAGTACCGGAAGAGTCACTCTTCTTTCGTTTTGTACTATTGTCCTTTCACCTGTATTATCAATTTTTCTCATGACATACAGGGAGATTTCATCCTCAACCAGCACCTGCACAAAGCTCCCTGCAGGATCATGGTTGTTGGTCCGGACCGGCTCAATCTTTCTGAAAGTTACCGTATCAGCTGTTAGCGGCATTTTAATGGTGAATTTCCTGACCAGATTTTTGTCAAGGATCACGATATCGCCAGTTGAGGGGTTGAGCCAGTAAAGCTGGTCTTTGTATCCGTTGTACTGCAACATCTTGTTACGCGAAACTCCCCCTTTTTCATGATATATATTACCTTCCGACCATCCGTCAATAAAAAACTGTGATCCCACTGCCTGGAAGTGGTGATTGAGCACCTCGCCGTAAAGCACCGGTTCATTAAGGTCTTTAATCACTCCGTTAATATCGGCTGACTGGCCGTAAACAATTCCGGTTGACAGCTTTATTGACAGGATAGCTATTGCCAGTGAGTATTTTGTCATCATGATTAATTGACTGATATTTTGGTTCTGCCGGAAAAAGGTTCTCCTTCTGTAGTAACCCCTTCAATAATTATTGTATACGACCCTTTCAGGTCGCCGGTATAGAAAATGACATCTTCAGGGGTACCTTCGTCTACAAGCGCCGAGGGCTCCCAGAAAAGAGTCTCTCTCATGTCGGGTATACCCGGGTCATTCCTCTCCCTGCTGTTATATTTAATATTCCTGAATGTAACTCTTTCCAATTGAGGTATTGTTTCTAATTCAGTCCTCAGCCTGTCAGCCGGTAGTTTTTCGGTGCCCTTCCCATCAAACAAACTGACAATCCCGTTGAACCTTATACTCCCGAAGGACCAGGGGACACTAAGTATCTCAACCACGGCAAGGTCATCTGACGACAGGCCTGCAATATCGGCAAAGTTCCGCACATAAACCCCGTTCATGAAAAATACCGGCAAACCGGGCATGTATGATCTGGTGCGCGAGCAGATCACCACAGGACTGATGTCGTTGCCCCTTCCCCTGACCCTCAGGTCGGGTACTATCTCATTGGCAATTTCGGTCATGTTGTCGAGTGGTATATAGTCAGATGTGTTTATCCTGTGGGTGGGCACCCTGTAAAGGAAGGGAACGGAATAGTGTACATAGCCGGGTATATCAGGGGTATTATGATATGTGCGTATGTCATAGGCCTGCATGACTCGTCTGATCATGGCAGCCTCCTCCAGATAGTTGCCAATGTTTTCATGCGGCACAATGCTTAACGGGTTGAACGGCAGCGGGGCAAACTTGTCCCGTACGGTTATCCTGTACCTGCCGGCCTCCTCGCCGGGTATGAACAGATTGACATAAGAGGCTTTTTGCCGGTAGTATTCATTCATCTGAAAATAGAATGAGCCGTCCTGCCGTGTCTTGCTGTACTGAAGGTTAGCAATGGAATCTGCTGCTGAAAGAAAAATGGTTGCCCCGGACACAGGTTCATTACTGCCGGCGGTTGTAACCCTGCCGCTTATTACAGGTTCACGTAATTCAGGTACAATGAGTATCTCCGGCTGCAGCTCAGGATATCTTTCTGACGCAACCTTAGTCAGCTCTGCCGGGATAAAACCTTCTGCTGTCAGCATGAACCTGTAACAGGGCATATTATCTCCGCATCCTTCCGTGGCCCGTTGGAGAACCTGCCTTATGTCCGGTCCGTTGTGCAGCAGGCTTTCTGTTTTTACCACCGAAATGGATGCCGATGCTACGCGGGTCATCTCTTCCTGTTTCCGAAAATTCAGCAGAACCCTTTCTCTCTGCCCATATGCCTCTTTATCTGTGAAAATATCAATAACTGGAGTAGCGGGTATCATGTTATACCAGCACGCTTCAAAAACGTTTTCATTGTTTTGGCCTTTTAATTCCAGGCTGAGATGCCCGTACCCCAGGTCACCGGGCTCAATGCTGTAGGATACGGTTGTATCGGTTGAGGACACATTTTCCCTCCACACTACCCTGCCGCCCCTGGCAATTATTATCTCCCGGCAGCTTGTATCCAGGCCGGTCCGTTCAGGAGTAATGACAATGTTTTTGTTTTCTTTTTCCAGCCTTATATATGGCAGGCATCCTTTACCGGTATAGAGCAATACCGCGAAAGTACCATTAACCGAAGGGATAAACTCTGTCCTCAGGCCCTGCACTGAAGGTGGTGCCAATATTTCTTTACCGGGCCTGTTTTCACTTATAAATCCAGCCATACCGGCATCGAAACGGTTTACTGCAACGATCTGTTTCCTGAATGGCGGGGTGTCGTCTATAAGCATTTTGCTGGTCCATGCCGACAGGGTCAATAATGCTGTACTGAGCGTATCGGGAAGCATTATTCCTCCATACGCCGTCTGGCTGTTAAGTAAAACTTCATGCCTGGCAATGGGCTGCCCGTCTTTGCCGTTAACCGACAGGTAGGCCACCCTGCTTGAATGTGCATGACTTCGTGCATTGCCGCTCCTGAGGTATAACTTGAAAAAAACCATATCGCCGGCAAAGTAGATATCTTTGTCGGTGTGGACATGGATTTCTTCTTCCGGTAAATTTTCAATCTGCAGCGGCGAGTTGCCGTAGTATGAATAACCCGGGAGTTTTGCAAATATAAGCAGTAACAGCAGTATATATGTTTGTCTCATAATCGGTAATCTGTCAGTTAATCCAGAAGGGCGGATGCTCATTGGAGTAGCATCCTGCCTGCGGGATATCGTCATAACCATCAGTCGGTTCAAAAAATATTTTATTTTGATGCGGTGGTAATCTCAGTATGAAAGCGCCAGAAGTTACTGACGAAGCTTCGAAAAGCCCTGTCACCACTTTATCTTCATCCGAAACACAATACATATTGCCGTCAATCTGTGACGGAACCGGTGCAAAGATGGTTTCGTCTGAAGTCAGTTGTTTATTGATGTTCAGATAGTAGTTGTAGCTGTCATCACCGATGCTGTATAAGGTTACTTTTACCAGCAGGGTTCTAAGAACATCGAAAAGGCCAAGGCGGTACTTTTGTTTATCAAAAGGCATAAAGGCCACCACGTTTTTGTTTACGTCTCCCGGCATGTTACCCACTGCCGGAAGATTTATATTATCCATACCCTCAAAACCACTTATCTCCTTCCAGCAGAAAAACCTTTCGGGGGCAAGGAATGATCCGCCCTCGTAAGTATAGAGTACCTTTACACTTGATTTGAACCGTATGTTTGCCCTGTTTTTCCTGTTTTCTGAAAGAACCAGCGTGGCATCAACACCTTTGACCTCCTCAACAATGACCCGGCCGGTGTTTGATTCCCTGGTCATGGTTTGGTAGGAACTGTCAGCCAGGAGGCTTTCTATTTCATATGGAGGATGTATAGTTTGCGGGTAAGATCTGTATTCCTCACCATCGGGGGTCTGAACATGAAGTGTATAGGTGTTGCCAACCTCTCCCCTGAGCCATGAGGGTGACCGGTATGTACCCGGGCGCACCCGGGTGAACATGTGTACATCGCCATTACTGTCGGTCACATATACATTTGCATCGTTAACGGGGCCGGGCACACTGTCTGAAAAGAATACCGATGAACGCGACAGGCGAACATAATATGGGCCGGGCTGGTCGGTAATCAATCCCTCAACTGACAACACACCGGGTGGAGGGTCAATTTCAGGGTAATAAAGCTCCTTGCAACTGTATAATGAACAAACACTGATTATCAATATTGTTCTTAAAAATGCGGTGCTCATCTTGCGTTGATTAAAATGTGAAATTATATGTAAGGGTTGGCAATGGCCGTCCTATAATATACAAACTATACAAACTGTATCTCTGGTAGTTTGTTGCCTCCGTCGGGCGTGTTCTTTCATAGAAGGTTGAATATATGTTTTTTCTGCCGTACACGTTAACCAGCGAGATGGTCCAGCTGCTTTTCCAGCTTCTTGTTGTACGTAAAGACCCGTCAAAGCTGAGTGACAGATCCAGCCTGTGGTAGTCCGGCAACCTGTACTTATTCCTGTCTGAAAAATATGTCAGCAATTTCCCGTCATGTGTAAATGCAAGTTCAGGAAGTGTTTCAGGCCTGCCGGAGTTATATGTGAAAGTACTTCCCAGCCTCCATCTCCTGCTGAGCTGAAGGTTTGCATTAAGCACCAGGTTGTGCGGTCTGTCAAAACCGGCCGGGAAATAGGTGTTGCTGTTTATCTGTTCGCTTCTGAAGGGACTGGTGGTCCGCCGGTATGAACCTGAATATGTATAGCTTACCCAGCCGTTAAGCATACCGGTTTGGCGCTTCAGATAAATTTCTGCCCCGTAGCTGTATCCCTTGGCGTTCGTTAGGTCTGTTTCGAGCAGTGAATTCAGGATTATCGTTGCATTGTTCCTGGGTTCGATAATGTTTTTCATTCGTTTGTAATAGACTTCAACGGACAGTTCTACATTATTGTCAAACAGGTTCCTGAAAAAGCCAGCGGCGACCTGGTCGCTTATCATCGGAGGCTGATGTTCATTGCTCAGGTACCACACATCGGCAGGAGTCGGAAGTGAAGTGTTGGAAACAACGTTAATGTACTGGTTTATCCTGCTCAGGCTCATCTTTACCGATGCTTCGTTATTGAACTGGTACCTTATGCTAAAACGGGGCTCGAGTCCGCCATATCCGGCCATCACCTCGTTTCTTCCGTATTTGGTTGAATCAACTATGCTGATGCCCGATCTTGCCACACCCTCCTCATAGGTATATGAGGTACCCGGCCCGAGGCGCGCAAACCGCGTATACCTGAGCCCGGCTTCGACCGATACTTCCGGTGAGATGGCTATATCACCCGATGCATAACCCGCCATTTCGATGGCCCGGTGAGGCTCAATGCTGAATTCGGTGACTGTTGAACTGGCTCCGTATGGTTCAATACTGCCGGGTTCCAGGGAGTAATATATGGCGTTTATCCCGGCTTCAAAGCTGCTTTCGGGGCTATGGTAATAGTTGAGGTTCCATTTGAAATTACTGTAGCTGATGTCTGATCCCAGTTTGTATGAATTGCCGGGGTTCAGTGCACTTCTTCCTCTTACATTATAATTGTAGCCGCTGTGGCCTATCAGCATTGAAGAAAGAACCCTGTCTGACAACACACGGTTCCACCGCAGTGATCCGAGAAGGCTTGCATAATCGTAATCTGCATTTTCACTGAATGCGAACCCGTCATAACTGTAATAACCAAAAAGTCTGAGATTGTTATTATTATCGAGAGGCACAAACGCTATACCGGTTAAGTCATAAAACCTTGCAGAGCTGTTCATGAGATCTTCATCCGGCATCCGGTTAAGCAGCCAGTTGGAATATGAAGAACGGCCTCCCATCACTATATATCCGTTATCAACCGGCAGAGGAGACTCAATGCTCAGCCTGCTGTTCAGAAGGCCTATCCCGCCGTTGAGCCGGAACTCACCATCATTTCTGCCTCCAACACTTATATCTGTTACCGAAGAGGACCTTTCACCGTATCTTGCCGGAATACCCCCCTTGATAAGTGTTACGCCTGTAACAAGATCCGGATTAATTACCGAGGTAAGCCCAAATAGATGTGAAGAATTGAAAAGGGGGACACCCTCAATAAGTATGAGGTTTTGATCGGCACTACCGCCCCTGACATGAAACCCTGTCCCGAATTCCCCCACAGTCTGGATACCCGGCAACAGGGTGAGATTCCTGATTATATCCCTTTCGCCCATACTTACCGGCAACCTGTAAAGCGTTTCGGAGTCGAGCCTGACCATGCTCATTTGTGTTGCCGAGATATTGGAATCATGCCTCCTGGCAAATATTGTAACCTCATCAATAAGCTGGCTTTCTTCAAGAAGTGTAATATCAAGTTCGCCGGGAGAGACCAGCCGTATGTTTTTATCGCCGGACTCGTAACCTACATATGATATTATCAGGTGGTGCTCACCAACCGGCAGTTCCAGGGAATACCGCCCGCTTCTGTCTGTTGTTGTTGCAACGCCGTGTCCGGGGGCATGCACTACTACCCCTATCAGCTCTTCGCCGGTTAGCCTGTCGGTTACCTTACCCCTCACTGTAGCTCTTGAGTACTTGCCAAATTCGTAGGGATTTCCCACAACCAGGCGTCGATCCGTATCTTCTGCAGCCCGGGCTGCAATTCTTTCGACCGGAAGTATTATCATATTTCCGTGAATCGTCACCATTTCAAGTCCCTTGCCGGAAATAATGCCCCTAAGTGCAGGTTCAAGCGGCTGTTCAAGGATATCAGGGCTGACACTGTCGTTGCCGAACCATTCGCTGTTGAAGAATATTTTTGTGGAGTGGATATCGGCCAGTTTTGTTATTGCTTCTGCTGCAGGGACTTCCTGCCTGCGTTCAATTTGAGCCTGCATCGACTGGCTGCTTAAGGCATCCAGCATCAGTATCATGCTTAAACAGGCAGTCT
>SLRB01000368.1 GCA_007131165.1 Bacteroidales bacterium
AAATTTTCATAATGCTGATTTTTTTAAGGTGATAATATGTTGATTTTTATTTTAATCTATCACAATACAAAAAAAAGTGATTATTAAAGGTTCTTCATACATATTCAACTTGATTCCCAAACCATGGTTCCCTGTAAAAATATCTATTGTAGGATACAAAAAATAATCATGGCATTATCCATTAGCCCTTTCGATTCCATTTGTTCAATAAGTTATCCTATTTGCAAATCCAGATGGCTGATAGTGGCATAATATACAGGAGCAAATTGAAAGAATACAAAAACTTTATTTTTCATAACCCTGCAATAGGTCCCCGGTTATCATTGAAAGCGGCTTATTGCTATTATATATGATAGCTTGAGAGCAAACCGGGCCTTGTTTAATTCTTAAGTGCCTGTATTAAAGACCCCATAGATCAGCGATATATTAATCATGAGATGCAAGAGTTGATTGCATAACAAGTCTGCCAAATAGCTGCAGGCTATTAAGATTATAACGATTATAACGCATTGGATTGGGGGTCAATTAATTTTTAAAAGTTCTGTTTCTCTTATCACTGATCATACGGCGGTTCATATCAAAGTTCCCTGATCCAGATATTGCGGTAGCTCACCTCACTATTATGATCTTGTAACATAAGTGGGAGCTTTTCTGAATCGATGGGTGTATCCTCGTTGTGTGCTGGCGTGGGAGCCGTTATTTCCGAATGATCCTGGATCAGCACCCCGTTGTGAAATATCGTCATGTAACCGGGTTCCAGCAATTTTCCATCACTATTAAATTTAGGAGACCGGAAGACGATATCATATGTCTGCCATTTGCCTGGTTCCATGGAAGCATTCACCATGGGTGGATGAAATCCATATATGGCTCCTGCCTGACCCGTTTTGTTTGTTTCGTTCTCATAGGAATTTAACACCTGCACCTCGTATTTACCCATCAGGTAGATCCCCGAATTTCCATTTTGCTGTCCTTCTTTGCCTTTCCTTACATCCCGGACAGGTGTTTTCCATTCGATGTGCAGCTGGCAGTCGCCAAAGCTTCTTTTGGTTTGTATGTTTCCGGATCCTGGCACTACGGTAAAAGACCTCCTTCTAACTTTCCACCCGGCTTCGCCCGAATCTTCTACGGATTCAAAATGCTCCAGAGAACCTTTGTCAAACAGAATGATGGCATCGGAAGGGGCTTCTCTGCCGTTGCCCGGATCAATAACCGGTGGCTTCTGTATGTTATCCTGATCATTTTGTGAAGTGCTATACCCCTGTCTATGATAAGCGACTGTGACGCTTTTTCCATGAAATCATACATCTCCTTGTCCATCAGCCTGAAAGCAATTGTCTTGTCGCCCACCAGCGCCTGATCGTGTGATTCGGTGTAGGAGATAGTCTTCTCATCGGCACGTTTACTTGTGAGTTCATGCCATATCTCTCCGGTACTCCATTTCTCATCGGGGCGCTCTTTTATTATCTTAATCCAGTAGTCGGGTATTCCCATCGACAGGCGATAGTCGAATCCCATTCCCCCGTCGCCCGGAGGAGCTGCCAGGCCTGGCATACCGCTCATTTCCTCTGCAATACAAACTGCTCCGGGTTTGACCTGGTGCACAAGTTTACAGGCAAGAGTGAGATAAGCAATGGCATCTTCATCCTGCCCGCCGTCGAAATAGTCGTCGTAGCTTGTAAAGTTCCGCTCCAGTCCGTGATCCAGGTAAAGCATGCTTGTGACACCGTCAAACCGGAATCCGTCAAAACCGTATTCGTCGATCCAGTATTTGCAGTTGGAGAGGAGAAAATGAGTAACTTCCGGCTTGCCGTAATTGAAACACAGAGAATCCCAAGCCACATGATCCCTCCTTGCACCGGAATGGAAATATTGCCACCCGGTTCCGTCAAACTCGGCAAGGCCCTCGTTTACATTTTTTACTGCATGCGAATGAACTATGTCCATGATAACGGCAATATCCATTCCGTGCGCCTCGTCGATGAGCCTTTTCAGGTCATCTGGTGTTCCGAAGCGTGATGAGACTGCGAAAAAATTGGAAACATGATAACCAAATGACCCGTAATAGGGATGCTCCTGAATAGCCATGAGCTGTATTGTATTGTATCCCGCCCTGCTAACATAGGGAAGCACCCGCTCCCTGAACTCATTGAATGTTCCGACTCTCTGTTCTTCACTTGCCATCCCGGTGTGGGCCTCGTATACCAGGAGGGGGCCTTTTGAAGGGTCGGGCGGCTTGTTTACCGGCTGGTATGGATCGGGTGGATCCCAGTATTGTGCATTGAATATAAGGGTTTCGCTGTCTTGTACAACACGCTTCGCGTAAGCCGGGATACGGCTTCCGGAGCCTCCCTCCCAGCTCACCGACAACCTGTAAAGTCCGGTGTGTTTAAGTACATCACCGCTGGTGATCAGCTCCCAAACACCGTTGTCTTTCCGGCTAAAGCAGAATTCTTCGTTCTCCTGCCAGTCTGAAAACTCACCGATAAGGTACATTTTTTCAGCATTGGGAGCCCATTCCCGGAATACCATCCCGTCTTTATTCCTGTGGGCGCCAAAAAACAGGTGGCCGTTGGCAAAATCTTTTAACGGAAGGCCTCCTGTGAGCTGCTTTTCGGCTTCAGCTGCTCTTTTCTGCCTTGCAATTATCTTCTTTTCGTAAGGCTTCAGCCACGGGTCAATTCTGATGATCTCAGGGGTCTTCATAGGCCTGGTCGGTTATGTGAACAGAGTTAGTTAGTAAAATTAGGTAATTTCGCAGATACCTGAAATGCCCCGGCAATATTTCTGCTGCACATTTTTGAAGAATATGACGGTAATTGTATATTGTACACTTAAAATATAAAATGTCATTATGGGCAAAGACAAGTACGTAATAGGTCTGGATTTTGGAACAGATTCGGTCAGGGCATTGATAGTAAATGCCATAACAGGTGAGGAAGCCGGAACAGGTGTATGGCACTACAGCCGGTGGAAGAAAAACATGTACTGTGACCCTTCAAAAAACATGTTCAGGCAGCACCCGCTTGATTATGTTGAGGGACTTGAAAAGTGCATTGCCGCGGCACTGCAGGGCGTAAGTGAAGGTGTAAGGCAAAACATAGCCGGCATATCTGTCGATACTACCGGGTCAACACCGGTGGCAGTCGACAGGAAAGGAGTACCGCTATCACTGAAACCGGGATTTGAGGAAAACCCCAACGCCATGTTTATATTGTGGAAAGATCATACGGCAGTACAGGAGGCTGCCGGGATCAACAAACTGGCCAAAAGCCGGGCCGGCGTAGATTATACAAAGTATGTCGGCGGGATCTACTCATCGGAGTGGTTCTGGGCAAAGATACTGCATGTATTGCGGCAGGATGTCAAAGTCAGGGAGGCCGCATGGTCATGGCTTGAGCACTGTGACTGGATCCCGGCGCTGCTGACGGGGAATGAATCCCTGCCTGATATTAAGAGAAGCCGCTGTGCTGCCGGCCACAAGGCTATGTGGCACCGGGAGTGGGACGGACTGCCCGGAGAGGAGTTTCTTGTTGGGCTCGACCCCCTGCTCGGAGGTTTGCGGGGCAGGTTGTACAAAGATACCTTCACCAGTGATGTTGCTGCCGGAACAATGACTGATGAGTGGACACAAAGGCTTGGCCTGCCTGCCGGCATCAGGGTGGGAGTCGGTGCTTTTGACGCTCACCTGGGTGCTGTTGGCGGCGGCATAAAGCCGTGGTACATGACGAAGGTAATGGGCACATCAACATGCGACATGGTGGTTGTGCCGGCCGTTGAGCTTGAAGACAGGCTTGTCAGGGGTATTTGCGGGCAGGTGGACGGGTCGGTCATACCCGGGATGGTGGGACTCGAAGCGGGCCAGTCTGCTTTCGGCGATGTGTATGCCTGGTTCAGGGATCTGCTGATGTGGCCTGTTGATAATATGCCTGTTGATATTCGCGGGTTGTCTGATACTGACAGGCTGCAACTGAAGGAAGATATGGCTGCCGGCCTGATAGACCGTTTGTCCGAAGCAGCCCTGGATATCAGCCCGGAAGAGAGCGGCCTCCTTGCGGTTGACTGGCTAAACGGGCGCCGCACACCTGATGCTGACCAGAAGCTCAAGGGTGCTGTTGCCGGACTGTCGCTTGGCAGCGATGCCCCTGCGGTGTTCAGGGCATTGGTTGAAGCTACTGCTTTCGGCGCACGAGCGATCATTGAAAGATTTGTAAATGAGGGAGTAAGGGTTGACGGGGTAATTGCGCTGGGGGGAGTGGCTAAAAAGAGTCCCTTTGTTATGCAGATAGTTACAGATGTCCTTAATATGCCCGTCTCTGTTGTGCGCAGCAATGAAGCATGTGCCCTCGGCTCGGCCATGGCTGCATCAGTGGTATGCGGGATACACGGGTCCTTTGAGGAGGCACAGCAGGCTATGGGCAGTGGCTTCGAGAAAGAATTCATTCCCCGGCCAGGGGCCGCAAAGGTTTATGACGGATTGTACAAAAAATATCTTGATTTTGCCGCACAAATTGAGAAATTGCACGGCTGAAAAATATAGAAGTCTTGAAAATACTTAAAGGAGAATCGGCCGGGAGATTGAAAAACCCTGTAATTTCGATAGGGGTTTTCGACGGTGTGCACAGGGGCCATGCCGCTGTTTTCTCTGTTGTGAGCAAGAGAGCTGCAGATGCAGGCAGCGAATCGGCAATTGTAACATTCAGGCCACATCCTCGGCTGGTGCTGGAGGACAGGAAGAGCCAGATAAAATACCTCACCACTTTCGAAGAAAAAGCAGAGCTGATAGCGAAGCATGGCATTGAAAACCTTGTGGTATTCGATTTCACAAAGGAGTTTTCGAAAGTACCTCCCTGCAGGTTTGTTGAAGAGTACCTGGTGAGGCGAACCGGCCTGCGTCACCTCGTGTTCGGGTTTGACCATCATTTCGGGCACAGGCGGCAGGGCAACTATCACAGCCTGCAGGGCTGCGCCGGACTTCATAATTTCTCTGTCGAGCAACTTGAACCTGTAATGTGCGAAGGGCACCGTGTCAGTTCGACAATGATAAGGCGGATGCTTGAAAAGGGTAATGTTGAAGGCGCTGCAAGGCTCCTGTCTTATCCTTACAGCTTCCGGGGCAGGATTGTTGGCGGCCGGCAGGTAGGCAGAATGATCGGGTACCCGACAGCCAACATCATACCTGATGATGATCATAAGCTGATACCTGCCAACGGGGTGTATGCGGTAAATGTGCTGACCGGAGGCAGCAACCTGCCGGGAATGATGAATATAGGGGTTAAACCTACCCTGGGTGAAATACCCGGAGAAAGGAGCATGGAGGTGCATATAATCGGATTCAAAGGCAACTTGTACGACAAACGGATAGGGGTCAGTTTTATGGGAAGGATAAGGGATGAAAGGCATTTTGGGTCGCTTGAACTCCTGAGTAAGCAACTTGATGATGACAAAAGAAAGGCGCTGGATATTATTTCTTCAGGAAATCCCGAAGGCGGCAGTCCGCCAGGCACTTCCGCATAGCCATACGCTGCGCTAAAAAATGCCGGTCAACCCGGAGGGACTTAGAACATCTACATACATGGCAGGTAAGCAAAACATGCCAATGGTATATTTTTTATTATTTTTGTACTTTAACAGGTTCAGGGAACCAAAATCAAAATATTTTTATGGAAACAATTGCTGAAGCACTGCCATATAAGGTAAGAGACATAAGCCTTGCCGAATGGGGAAGGAAAGAGATAGAGATGGCCGAAAAAGAGATGCCTGGCCTGATGGCCCTGAGGGACAGATTGGCCGGTGAGAAACCGCTTAAAGGGGCAAGGATAACCGGGTCTCTTCATATGACAATACAGACTGCAGTGTTAATAGAGACGCTCTCAGAACTGGGGGCTGAGGTGCGCTGGGCCAGCTGTAACATTTTCTCCACTCAGGATCATGCAGCTGCGGCCATGGCTGAAGCAGGCATTCCGGTCTTTGCGTGGAAGGGAGAGACACTCGCCGAGTACTGGTGGTGCACGGCCCAGGCCCTTACCTTTCCGGGAGGCAAAGGCCCCAATATCATAGTCGATGATGGTGGTGATGCAACTCTTTTGGTTCACAAAGGCTATGCTGCCGAAGAGGATGCAACGCTGCTCGACGCTGAACCTGAAAGTGCCGAAGAGGCCGAAATACTCAATATTCTGAAAGGGTATCTTGAAGCCGACCACGGCAAATGGCACCGCATGGCAAAAAGCATCAGGGGTGTTTCTGAAGAAACAACTACCGGAGTTAACCGCCTCTACAGGATGGACAAGGAGGGAACCCTGCTGTTTCCGGCCATAAATGTAAATGACTCGGTAACAAAATCAAAGTTCGACAATCTTTACGGATGCAGGGAATCACTGGCCGACGGTATTAAGCGTGCTACTGATGTTATGCTTGCAGGAAAGGTCGTGGTGGTGCTTGGATATGGCGATGTGGGCAAGGGCTCTGCCAGGTCGATGCGGGCATACGGTGCGCGGGTTATTGTTACCGAAATTGACCCCATATGTGCCTTGCAGGCTGCCATGGAAGGTTTCGAGGTCAAGACTATCGAAGAGGCCCTGGATGAGGGCAATATTTTTGTTACTGCTACCGGTAACAAAGATGTCATTACAGTCGAGCATATGGCCAAAATGAAAGACCAGGCCATTGTTTGCAACATCGGGCATTTTGACAACGAGATACAGGTCGATAAACTCGATGCTTATCCTGATATAAGGAAGGTTAACATAAAACCACAGGTTGACAAATACGTATTCCCGTGGGGACACTCAATAATCCTGCTTGCCGAGGGAAGGCTGGTAAATCTCGGTTGTGCAACCGGTCATCCTTCTTTTGTGATGAGCAATTCGTTCACAAACCAGGTGCTTGCACAGATCGATCTGTGGAAAAACAAATACAAGACCGGGGTATACAGGCTACCCAAAGCTCTCGATGAGGAGGTTGCAAGGCTGCACCTGGAGCAGATAGGGGTCAGGCTGACCAAACTTACCAGGGAGCAGTCAGAATACATCGGAGTGCCGGTCGGGGGCCCATATAAGCCCGATCATTACCGGTATTAAAAATCGTTTCCATGATCACACCATCTCCAATCAAACCCGGCGACAGGGTTGGTATAGTTACGCCGGCCGGAAGAATTGCCGGAGGCGCGATTGACAATGCAGTTGATTTTTTCAGCAGCTGGGGAGTTGATGTAGTGGTGTCGCCCGGTGCGTATTCCGGCTGGAACCAGTTTGGCGGCACCGACATGCAGCGTGCATCAGCATTTCAGGATATGCTTGATGATGAATCAATCAGGGCGGTGATATGCTCGAGAGGCGGCTATGGCTGCGCCCGGATAATTGACCTGCTGGATTTCAGTAGTTTCATGATGAGTCCCAAATGGATAGTAGGATACAGCGATATTACCGTTATACACAGCCATATTAACAGGGTTTTGGGTGTGGAAACTATACATGGCCCGATGGCAGCCGAATTATCGCCGGAGAAAACCGACCCGGTTTCGCAGCGCTCAATGGATCTGCTTAAGGAGGCGCTGTTCGGGACACTGCCTGCATACTACATGGCTAACCACCCTTTATCAGGAAGCGGCAGGGCCACAGGGGTGATAACCGGGGGTAACCTTTCTGTACTGTACAGTATTCTCGGGTCGCCCTCTGCACCCGATATCAGTGAAAGTATTTTGTTTATTGAAGAGGTTGGAGAGTATCTTTATCACCTGGACAGGATGATGGTGGCCATGAAACGCAGCGGGTTGCTTGCATCGGTCGGGGGACTGGTGGTGGGGGGGCTTACCGCGATGAAGGATAACGAAGTGCCATTTGGAAAAACTGCTGAAGAGATAATAGCAGAAGCGGTGGCAGATTATGATTATCCTGTGATATTCGGTTTCCCGGCAGGGCACCAGCCGGAGAACCATCCGCTGATACTCGGCAGGGAGGTCACACTGTCGGTTGGAGACAAGTCCGGAAGTATAACTTTCAGGTAACCGGCCGGCAGGGCAAAAGCTGATATGGCTGAACACAACAAACTTGGCATCAGGGGAGAAAATATTGCCGCAGAGTACCTGCTCGCAGAATCATATACTATACTTGAGAAGAACTGGAGACTTGGCCGTCTTGAAATCGATATTATTGCCAGCAAAGGCGACAGGTTAGTAGTTGTTGAGGTAAAGACACGTACAGGAGTGTTTGTCGAAAACCTTGATGAAGCAGTAGACAGGAGGAAGCAGGAGCTGCTGGTGAGAGCAGCCAATGCCTATGTTGCCGGAACAGGGCTTGATGCCGATGTCCGCTTTGACATCGTTACCGTTATTGTTGGCGGCACGGGTAAAGCTGCAGTAAACCATATTGAAAATGCCTTCTACCCTCAACTGAAAAAATAACACGGCCCTTGAGGGTTGCCGTTAACGGGTTGCCCGGCTGGCATATTGCACTTACCCGGGAAAGTTGAGCCTGAAGTAACTGAAGCAGTTATAAATGTTACCCGGCAAGCAGATTGCACCCCCGCAGATCGGAATTGTCGAACCGCCCGAGCACCTCAAAACCGCCTTCAGGAAGCATCCTGCCAAGATCGGCAGTTTCAAGG
>SLRB01000095.1 GCA_007131165.1 Bacteroidales bacterium
CCAGCCGGCAGCTTCAGACGGGACGGGGGCAGGGAAACTGGGGCCGATCCGGCCCGGCTAAAACCGTTACCGGCACGATGCCGGTGGAGAGGAACTGATAATGGCTAAAAATTTTTCGAAATGATCTCAATTATTGTTGCCATGGCACGGAACGGGGTGATAGGCAGGGACAACTCTCTGATCTGGCATCTGCCGGCCGACCTTAAATATTTCAAGCAGATAACGATGGGCCGTCCGGTTATCATGGGCAGGAAAACATTCGAATCGGTGGGCAGGCCGCTGCCGGGACGCACCAATATTATCGTGACCCGCAGGGAAGGCTACTCTGCAGAGGGCTGCCTGGTGGCCGGCTCACTTGAGGAGGCGGTAGAGATGGCCCTCAGGGATGCCGGTAAAGGGGCCACAGGCCTCAGGGATGCCGCCGGTGCCGGCAGCCGGACAGTCGGCGATGCCCCGGATGCCGACAACCGGACAGTCCACGATGCCCCGGGTGCCGCCAGGGCCGGCAACGACCCGCCCCCCCGCAACGAGATCTTTATTGCCGGAGGTGGTGAGATATACCGGCAGGCAATGGACATTGCCGACAGGATCTATATTACTGTTGTCGACGCCGGTTTTGAGGGCGACACCTTCTTCCCTCCCATCCCCGAAAGGGAATGGAAACTTACGGGCGAAAAACACCAGCCGCCCGACGACCGCAACAAATACCCCATGATATTCAGGGTTTACGACCGTAAGCAGATAGCATAGGCGCATGCCTGGCTGCAATGCCGGCAACAGCAATCAACAGGGGCTGCAATGCCGGCAACAGCCATTGACAGCGGCTTCACTGCCGTCAACAGCCATCAGCACGGGCTGCCTTTGCTTTCCAGGCAAGCCGATGTGACCCTTGATACCCGCTCCTAATAATAATACCAGATAGTGCGGTAGTCTCTTATGTTCTCTCCCCTGGCCGCCAGCTCCTCGAGGTAGTGGTAGATAGGCACGTCAACGTAGTTATAGGGCGGCACGGGGGTGATGTTCTTCTCCCACGGGTGAAACTCGTAAACCCTTGAACCGTCGGGCATGATCATAACCACACGGTGGTCCTGCCAGGCGCGCAGGTGGTTCTTGCCTAACCTGGGCACGTTGAATACCGGCTCGTCGGTGCGGTCAAGCCCCGGGAGCAGCCGCGCCTCCTCCTTCCTTTCCTGCAGTATGCGGGCTATCGGAACCATGTAGCGGCGGGTCTCCTCCTTGCCCTTCATATTGAAGGTATAGTAGGGGTCTATGCCTATCGACTTGAGGTCGAGCCGCAGCCTGACCGACTCGAAGCGCCTCGAATTTTCAAGGGTGAATACCTCCTGGTTGTACACGCTCAGCCCGGCCTTTCTTATCAGCTGGATGGCAGCGGCAGCCTCGGGGGTGATCTCGTAGGGATGCTCAAAATGGGTGATGATGGAGATCTGCCTCCTGCCGGGCACGTTGAAGCGCTCGAGTATCGAAACCAGCTGCGGCGTCCACCTCATGGGCAGCACGACGGGGGTGCGCGTGCCGAACCGCACCCTGTAAATATGGTCTTTTTTGGACACCTCCTCCAGTATCCTCTCAATAACCTTGTCGTCCATTATCATCGGGTCGCCACCGGTGATAAGCAGGTCGCCCACGCTCCGGTGGTCGTCAAGCCACGCGATGGCCTTGTCGATAACCTCGTCGGTTGCCTGTGCCCCGGGATCCATGCACTCGTCTATCTCCCAGTTGCGCTGGCAGTAGACGCATATCTGCGAGCATGTATTGTATGGTTTAAGGATGCATATACCGGGATAACGGCGGGTGATCAGCTCGGAGGGCGAGGTGTCGTGCTCTCCCATGAAGTCGAAGCGCATACCCCTCACATCGCGGTTCTCAACCATCATGTCTACATAGTCGGGCGGCGGTATCACCTGCGCCCTCACGGCATGGTCATATCCAAGGGTCTCCTGCTTGTCCATGAGTGACAGGTAATAGGGTGTAATGCCAAAAGGTATCTTGTTGCGGGCGGCTTTTACAACTGCCTCTTTCTGTTGCGAAGAGAGGTCGATGAGCGCCAGAAGGGGCTTTTCGTCCTTGATGACGTTCTTAAGGTGCCAGCGGTAATCGTACCAGTCGTCCTCACTCCCCTTAAAATACCTCAGCACGTTCTTCTTGTTCTGCTCACGCCAGCTTATCACCTCGCTGTCGAGCCCCCCGGGATATTTCCTGTAATATTTGCTCATCGAAGCGCCAAGCTCATCGAGGATGCGTGTACGCGCTTCGGAGGCCTCCTTCCCCTCGCGCAGCAAAAAGTCGGGTATGCCCTTTTTCGCCCCTTCAGATTCGTAGTAGATATTTGCCTTCCCGGCAACCCCGCGGAAAAGGTTGATGAACTCCATCAGGAAGGCAATCGAAACGTCCTTTCCGGCTTCCTCGCCGTTCCGGGCAAGCTTAAGGAGGGTATTAAGGGCAGAGGTGCCTGTGCGTTTTTCGTTGATGGGACCAATGATGCTGCGCATAACCCTTATGCACTCGCGAACGGTCGCTTTCTCAAGTATGTGCAGGTCGTTGTCTATCTCAAATATCTTTCTCTCGGCCCTGTCAAGGTAGTCATACATGGCATCCCTGGCACCCTCGAGGTCTGAGGCATTCCTCAACAGCTCGCGTATCTCGCTGTTCGACCCCCACAGCATGGTGATATAACTGGAGTAATCGAAATCAAATTTGGTTCTGAGCATTTCAACCGAATCGGCAAACACATCGTCAACAATTCTTGTCCCTAAATATTCCTTTGCCTTTCGGCGACTTGCACTGCTGTTGCCTCCATCTGAAGTGGAGGTGCCGGATGCTGCCTTTCCGGCTTTCCCCGTATCTTTTCGTTTTTGCATGGCCTGCTTATTTTTGGTTTGACTGTAATGCTATCTGTATCCGGCCATATGGCGCCTGCTACCTGGAATGCCTGGCCAGGAACCGGCTTAGGGCTCTTATCCTTACCGGCTCGTCAATAAATCTCTTGTTACTGTCAAGCAGCAACATCGTTGGTGTACCTATCAGGTTGTAGCCGGAGGCTACCGGGCAATCCCACATCTTCAGCGAGGTGTAGTTTATCCAGTCGTATCCTCCCTGTTCAATCTCATCAAGCCATGCCTGTTCATCATCCTCTATGCCTATGGCCACCACTTCGAAAAAGGTGCTGTCAGCATCCCGGTACTCCCTGTATACCCCGTAAAGGTCCTCCATCACATCATGGCAGAAATGGCACCAGCTTCCCCAGAAAAAGAGCAGTGTATATTCGGCTTCTATATCGTTAAGCCTTATCTGCCTGCCGTCAAGCGAATGGAAGCTGAAACCCGGTACCGCATCGCCCTCCTCAAGCCTTTCGGCTTCAACCTGCTCAGCATGGTCGAGGAGGATGCCCTCTTCGAAACATACGTTACCTAAAAGGTACCGGTCGGTCAGGTGTCCGGCAACAAGGTCCATCTCCATGCTGTCGAACCCGTTTATGAGGTATTCCAGCACAAAATAGTAAACGGCCTCATTGGCCATGGCATGCTGCATTATAACGTCGGCAGCCAGGATAAGCTCCTCCTGCTGCTCTTCATCATCAAGGGCCGGATTGGTATAGAGCGAAAGATATCTTATTATGCTGCGGGGTATAAGGTCGGTTTGCAGCAGGATGGAGTCGGCAAACTGCCCTTCATGGAAAAAACTGCTCTTAAGCTCGTCCGTCTGTTGTACCGATGAGGGGCTGCCGATACGGGGAAGCTTGCGAAACCGGGCTATTGAGGCAAAGATGGTGCCCCTGTTGTTTTTTATCATGTTATCAACAAAATTAGCCCTTCGGTTCTGCACCCGGCCGTGCTGCCTTTCAAGACGCCGATAAAACCTGTCGCTCGAAGGGTATTCGATCAGGGCACCATTGAGGGCGGAGATCATCCTCTCATATTCACGCATCCCTCTCAGGTAACGGTAGTAGTTCTCATTTTCTGCTGATAAGATTATATCCATCGAGTCTACAGGTGCGGCATAGTGCGTTTCGAACACAACCGGATTGCCGTCCCATATCAGGTCAAAGCGCTGGCGGTGGTTCTCATGGTCGCCCGGGATGGTACTTACACCCATGGCAAGCCGGTAAAGCCCCTTGCTCCTATCGGCCGGAAACTCAAGCTCAAAGGTGCCGTCGCCGTCTGTCATAACCGAATCAATGAGTGTCACCCGGTCACCATAAAGCTCGTAAATCAGTATTTTGGGACCGGGCAGGCCTGAAATACGGCCGTATATTTGTCCCTGATCCCACTGGTCGCGCATCGCGTCGGAAGCTCCGTTGCCCGTGCATGCGATCAGAAAGCATACTGCCATAAAACAGATTAATGTTCTCATAAGACACATATATTTATTTCAATATGGTTAAAAATACAATAATTGACAATATATATAAAACTATAACTGTTAAAAAAACAGGGTGCCGCCGCAGCCGGCGATATGTTTCAGCCCTCCCTGCCGGCGGTGAGGTAACCGGCTGTGGCGGGGACTTTTTCCGGAGCGCCTTGCCGATGGTGCGGTAACCGGATGCAGCGGGGACTTCTTTTGGAGCGCCTTGCCGATGGTGCGGTAACCGGATGCAGCGGGGACTTCTTTTGGAGCGCCTTGCTGATGGTGCGGTAAGTGACGGCAACAGGGGGCTTTTTAACAACAATAATGCCAATTATTTTCTTTAAAAGTTATAATTTCGCCAATTGATATGACCTGCAAATAATAATCCGGAATAAAACGGGCAAAATCAAAACAAATGACAGTACCGTCATACAAAAAGATCAACATTATAGGAGGATGGATAGTCTTCTTTATAGCCACCACAGTTTATTTCATGACCCTGGAGCCTACCGCGAGCTGGTGGGACTGCAGCGAGCGTATAACAGCCGCCCATAAGCTTGAGGTACCGCATCCTCCGGGGGCGCCCTTTTTCATACTTATGGGAAGGATGTTCACCATGCTGGCTCCCGATCCCTCCCTTGCAGCGCTTTTCATGAACGCCATGTCGGCGCTGGCGGCATCGGTAACCGTTATGCTGCTGTTCTGGATCATAACCCACGTGGGCAAAAAAATAATATCACCTGGCACGGAACCTTCGGTACCGCAAACAATGGCATTGATGGGGGCCGCGCTTGTCGGGTCAATGGCCTTCTGCTTTTCCGACACGCAGTGGTTCATAGCGGTGGAGGCCGAGGCATACGCCACCAGCGGACTCTTTACGGCGCTGGTGTTCTGGGCCATCCTCAAATGGGAGAATGTGGCCGACCAGAAGTATTCGGCAAGCTGGCTTATCCTGATAACATACCTGATGGGACTGTCGATAGGGGTGCACCTGCTTAACCTGCTGGCTATACCGGCCATAGTGTTTGTTTACTACTTCAAAAAATACCCGGTTACAACAAGGGGGATAGTATATACCTCACTGGTATCTGTGGTGCTGCTCGGGGCTTTCGTATTTGCCATCATTCCGGGGGTGGTCAGGATCGCCAGCGTCTTCGAGCTGGTGTTTGTCAATTCATTCGGACTGCCATTCCACAGCGGTGTGCTTTTTTTCATATTGCTGGTCGCAGCGTTGCTTGCTTACGGGATATGGTACACTCATAAAAACCGTAAACCTGTACTCAACACGATCTTACTGGGACTTACCATGGTGCTTATAGGATACTCCTCCTACGCAGTGGTGGTGATCCGCTCTTCAGCCGGCCCGCCCATGGACCAGAATTCACCGAACAACATCTTTTCGCTTATCTCCTACCTGGGCCGCGAACAGTACGGCGCGGCTCCACTGCTTTACGGACAATACTATTCGGCTCCGCAAACCGACGTTAAGGACGGGAGGATGCAGTATATTATGGAAGACGGCCGTTACGTCGAAACCACACCCAGGCTGGTGGCTGAGCACCACCCCGACTTTACCGGGTTCTTCCCGAGAATGTGGAGCGACAGCAGTCCCGGACATATACGTGAGTATGAACGCTGGGGCATGGTAAGAGGCCGGCAGGTGAGGGTTACGGTGGACGGTGAAACGCAGATGATAACACGGCCGACCTTTACCGAGAACCTGCGCTTTTTCCTGAGATACCAGGTATGGCACATGTATGGCAGGTACTTCATGTGGAACTTTGTTGGAAGACAAAACGACATGCAGGGCCACGGTGAGCTGCTCAGGGGCAACTGGCTGAGCGGAATAAGTTTTATTGACGAATGGCGCCTCGGCCCGCAATCCAACCTTCCCGGCCATATTGCCAACCACCCGGCCCGGAACACCTATTACGCACTTCCGCTGCTGCTTGGACTGATAGGGATGTTCTTCCATTACAAACGGCACAAAAACGATTTTACGGTGGTGCTGCTGCTGTTCTTCTTTACGGGACTGGCTATCATCATATACCTTAACCAGACACCCCTGCAGCCAAGGGAGAGGGACTACACCTATGCCGGTTCTTTTATGGCATTCTCCATATGGATAGGGCTGGGTGTGCTGGCCCTTGTTGAAGCCCTGAGGAAAAAGGTGCCGCTTCAAACCAGTGCCATCATCGTAACGGTCCTCACCTTTATTGCCGTACCGGCACTTATGGCCTCGGAAAACTGGGACGACCATGACCGTTCGGGCAGGTTCACAGCAAGGGACTTTGCGTTCAACTACCTCAACAGTACCGCACCCGATGCAATCCTTTTCACGCACGGCGACAACGATACCTTCCCGCTCTGGTATGCCCAGGAGGTGGAGGGGGTGCGCACCGACGTGAGGGTGGCAAACCTTATGCTGCTTAACGCCGAGTGGTACATCACCCAGATGACGAAACGCAAGAACGATTCACCCCCGGTGCCCTTCTCGCTCGAAAGGCACAAGTATGTTGACGGCACCAATAACCTGATCTACATGGTTGAGAGGTTTGACGAATATGTTGACGTGAAAAGGGTGATCGACTTTGTGGCTGACGACACCGACCGCAGCAAGCTGCGTGTTACGGGCGGCAGGATGATTGACTACATTCCGACCAAAAACTTCAGGATAAGGGTCGATGCCGACAGGGTTATTGAGAATGGGGTGGTTGCTCCCGAACTGAGGGATGAGATTGTCGAGTCGATAGACTGGCGCATCGACGAAAACTACCTGGTCAAGAACCAGATGATGGTGCTCGACCTGCTTGCAAATTTTGACTGGGAAAGGCCGGTTTACTTTGTGAGCGGTGGCACCGAGGATGCATTGGGACTGGAACCGTATTTCCAGCTCGAAGGTTTTGCCTACCGGCTTGTCCCTATTTATACCGAAAGTGACGATTTTGACCACGGCAGGATCAACACAGAAGTGATGTATGAAAACTTCATGCACAATTTTGACTGGGGCAGGATGAACGAGCCCGATGTACACCTGTGCCACTACAACATCCGTACTCTCAGCATTTTGAGGCTGAGGCATAAATTTGCAAGGCTGGCCAATGCACTTACCGAAGAGGGTGATACCGACAGGGCAGTGAGGGTACTGGACCGCTGCATGGAACTGATGCCGGTCGATAAGGTGCCTTATGAGTTCATGGTGCTCTCGGTAGCTGAGGCATATTACCTGGCAGGTGCTGAGGATCAGGCTGGCGGACTTTTAACAGGTTACTTCGACTATGTTGCCTCGGAGATGGATTATTACCTTCGTTTCCCCCGCCGCCTGGCCAACCAGCTTGACACAGAAAAACGCACCTCGCTTCAGCTGATGAACGAGATGGTGCGGATGACCAGGATGTTCGAACAGGATGAGCTGGCTGATGAGCTCAGGGAGAGACTGGACTTCTACATGGACAGGATGATGGGACCTGGATGATAGGGGCTGTATGATGGAGGCCGGGCTACGGAGGCCGGACTACGGAGCCTGATCCATCTGCCTGGGCCGTCCTGACAAGGGCAAGGTGGATTGGATAACAGGGTTGGCAAATCACTTACCTTATTACTACCCTGCGGACTGCAACGGTGCCTGAATATGATACCCGCAGCAGGTAAACTCCTTTGGGCAAGATACCCGCAGCTATCTCTTCAATGAAGTGTCCGTGGGTCTGTACCTCCCTCATGTAAACGGTAACACCCGCGAGATTTATAAGTTCAATTGCCGCACCTCCCTTGTGGCCGGGATCATCAACCGCTACATACAAAAGGTCGGTGGCCGGATTGGGCCATACCCTGACAGACACATCATCCCGTAGCTGCGGCATAGGGGTGCTGACCGGCGAGTGAACAGTTACGGTGTCTGAAGCTTTGCAACCATGGGCATCGGCTACCGTTACCCAGAAGGTCCCGAATTCATTTGCCTCGTAAGTCCGTTCGCCGCTGCCGTCATGCCATGAATATGAGGCAAACCCGCTTCCGGCATCAAGCGTCAGGGGAAGTCCGGAGAACAGGGTATCTGCCCCGGGGGCAAGATCTACAGAGGGATAACCGTATATTTCGGTAGTGTAAGTTGCGCTGTTGTTCGAAGAATTACCGTCCCTGTGGTATTCGAACCATACAAGGATTTTATAGCTGCCCGGTGCACCCAGTCCGGCACGAGTTGAAAAGGTATATTCGAGTCTTTCGCCGGGATCCAGTCCGTTACCCAGTACATACTCCTCACTTACGGTGCTTCCTTCGTTAACACGATAGTTGAATGTGATCTCATCGCCTTCGGGCAGAGCATAAGCGCCTATGTTCCTTATCTCCAGGCTTACCTCGCCAGGATCACCTGCTTCGCATGCCGGTGGGGGCCCGTCGACTGAAAGCATCTCCAGATCGGCCTCAGGAAAGGTTACGTATACAGAATCCCTGCCAATGCATTGGTTGCTGCCGGTAACCATCACGCTGAACCATTCTTCGGTTGGCGAACTGACAATGTAGGTCTGCCCGGTACTGCCGTCGTTCCACAGGTAATCGCTATACCCGCTGCCGGCATCAAGCAGAAGTGGCGACCAGGTTATAATATTCCCGCCCCGGCCAATATTTGGGGAGGGGGACTGCCAGACGGTAACTTTAGCCGTGAGTGTGTCGTTATCGCTTACCGGATCGGAGGCATATATTGTCCACGCCTCAACGGTGTATTCTCCTTCTTCAGGGAATACTGCCTTCTGCTCAAAATCATGATAGGCCTTCTGTCCTGCCCCAAGCGAAGATGAAAGCCCGATACGTTCGGTAACGGGGGTCGCACCATCTATGCTGTAGGCTGCATAGATGTTGGATGTGGTAGATATATTGGTGTTACCGAAGTTGGTTATTTCTACCCTGATGTTTTCGGGAGAGCCTGAACATACCGTTTCAGCAACTTCTATGGAAGATATCCCGATATCCGATATCAGGATAAGAACCTGTTTTGTATCTGAAGCCGGACAGTTGTTATGATCGGTTACCGTTACTTTTATATTGTTGATCCCCAGATCACTGGCAGTGTATGTCTGGCCTGTGCTGCCGTCATGCCACAGGTAGGTTTCAAATCCTTCGCCTGCATCGATGGTAAACTCGGGTTCCTGCACCATGATATCCTCCCCGAGGTCTACCACCGGGGGCTCAAAGATCCCTACGCTAACCTCAACCGAATCGTTGCTGCTCCTCATGTCGCCTTCCATATCCAGGAATACCGAAAAGTGATACCAGTTGTCCTCCTCAAGCACTTCCGTTGAACTAAAGATATAACTAACAGTATCGCCGGGGGCCAGGTCGCTGCCGAGCACCATCTCTTCAGTGGTTTCTCCGCCTTCGTTTACCGAATAGCCCAAAAATACAGAGGTTGCCGCTTCGACAGCGATATTGCCGGTATTTTTCAAACGGACATGTATCAGTGCCTCCTCCGGGGCACCGCACCTTGTTACCGGCGACAGCACCGAATCAATGGCAATATCCAGCACGTTGAGTGTAATGCTAACCTCATCGGACGACTGGCAGTTGTTTTGGTCGGTTACAGTTACCGAAGCATAGCTTTGCCCTGTTTCGGCAACAGTAAACCTTTGTTCTTCGCTGCCGTCATGCCAGAGATAGGAGACAAAACCCTCGCCTGCATCAAGCTCATATTCCCAGGCCGGGATGACCACATCTCCCCCCAGGTCAACTTCAGGGAACCCGTAAACCTCAATATCGGCCGCAAGCAGGTCATTCGAACTGTCACTGTCGTGCTCAAGCTCGGTATAGACCTCCAGCGAATATATGCCGGGATCGGAGAAATCAAACAATCGTGAAAAAGTGTACTCTTTGCCGGCACCCGGGAAGAGGGTGTCGGCAAGGACAACCGTTTCCGTTACCGTCCCGCCACCGTTGATTGAAAGATGAACAAGAAACTCCCTGCCTGTTTCCAGTGTATCGGTTCCGAAATTTTCAATCATGACCGTAACCGGCTCCTCTTCACCCAGCCCGCAGGCAGATAAAGGCGACACCAGCCCCGAAATGCCGATATCTGCAATAAGCCGCACTACATTTACCGAGCTTATGGCAAAACAGCCGGTCCAGTCGGTTACCGTTACGGTATATTCGCCCTCCTCCTCCACATCGTAATACCTCCCGGTGGCGCCATCCTGCCATTCAAAATCGTACCCGTCAATTCCCGCCCAGGCATCAAGAAACACCGTGTCAGGCAACACTGTATAGATATCCCTGCCAAGATCCACCTGTGGTATGGGAGTAAGCTCAATATGAAGTATTGTGGTGTCGTTGGTATGGCCCTGGTTGTAAAAGTCGACGTCGCCCTCCAGCAAGGTGTATGCCGATAGCTCAAACTCCCCTTCGGACGCAAGGCCGGCCCTGTTTTCAAAGGTATAAAGCAGGCTTGTGCCGGCAGGCAGGTCCTCTTCAAGGAGAAAGGACTCAATGAACTTGTTCTCGCCGTTAATATCAAATCCTGCAACCATCTCTGTGCCCGCCTGGAGGGGTTCTATTCCGAAATTCATGATCTCTATTTCCACTTCAACCGGAAGGGTATAGGCGCAGCCATCCTCAAGGTTGTTTACCGACACCACTCCCACATCGGGAGGCACATTATACAGACGTACACCGTCAAAGGCGAAGCCCTCTTGCTCTTTCTCCCCGGCTGTTGAACTGAATACAACCCTGAAGCACACATCATCCTCACCTGCCAGGGCAGGCGCATGGTTGCGCACTGTCGTCCAGCCGCCGCTGCTGCCTGTCCACCCCTGCGGCGAATTGTACCAGTTCCATGAATACTCATCGCCCTCACCCTCTTCTCCAAGCAATTGCCAGGTCTCCCTGCCATCGCGGGATACCATTACCGCTGCATGGTCATCCGGTTCATCCGTATGCCACCAGGCAATCATCTCAAAAACCGGATTAAGGTTTTCGGTCAGGTCAAAACAGGGGCCTTCCACATATGAGAATTCATCTTCATTGTATGCCCCCTCAAGGTTGGTAACCCAGGCACGGCTGCCTTCGGCGGCGCTGTTTATTTCATTGCCGCCGGGTTCGCCATAAGACCAGGAGCTGTTTTCGCCTCCCGGCCGCCAGAATATGACCTCCTCCCCTTCAAAATCTTCATGGTAGGGAAGGGTGTGGACTGGCACTGAAAGCACCTCAGATGAAATCCCGTCATTGGCCTCCTCCTGGTCGCCGGGATAGTTTGTGCGTGCCAGAACGCTGTACAACCCGGGCTGGGAAAAATCGGCCGTAGCTTCAAATGTATAAACGACACTGCCGCCCACCGGTACTTGTTCTGTGATCTCCTCCTCAATCCATGTCAGTCCCCCGTCGATCGAATAAGCCACCGGTACCGGGTCCTGCGTAGGTATTGCAGCAAAATTTTCCACCCTCACCTGCACGGTTTCTTCATCCGACATCCCACAGTCGCCCGGTGGACCGATCCATCCGGTAACACCCATATCGCGGGTAATGTATTCGCCGGTAATGATAAAGTTATCGATATTCCAGCCTGTGAAGTTATTGTAATCCTGGGTCGGCCCCAGCCCGAACCTTATGAACACCTCCTCCCGGCGGTCGGCCCAGTCTGAAATGTCATAGCTTGCAGGCTCCCATACATTATCGGTAATACTTGAGGAACTCCTCCATATAGTCTCCCATGTAACACCCCCGTCATTGCTGATCTCAATAAAGGCGCCGTCAAAGACATGCAGGTTAAGCCACCTGCGGAACCTGAGCATGACGTCTTTATAATAGAAAAGATCGACAGGTGGTGATGTTGCATAATAGAAATGGGCGCTGTCATACAGTGATGGCTCGTACATATAGTGGTAGTCGCCCAGGCCGGTAATGTCTGTGCCCAGGACCCTTGTACCGTTATATGCCGATAAAGGATTATTATTGCCATGGGCCCCTCCTCCCCCCTCAGGCACATCAATCTCAAATTCGCCGGTCAGGTGCCATCCTGTATCATCATCAAAGTTGTCATGGAATACAGGCTCGAGAACACTTCTCGATCCGGGGGGATCAGAATCAGAGAGTGGAAGCTCCTGGGTGCCTATAGTGACCGATCCGGCCTCCAGCATAAAATCAATTTTATTTCCATGCTGCGCACCTTCATCAATATCACAGGTAACCCAGAACCAGTTGTTCCCCGTGCTGAAAATATGGCCTATATCCTCAAAAACAGCTACGCCACCTGAAAAGGATGAAGCAGTACCTATCTGCACTGCATTGTAGAATTGTGATGATGCCGTCCTGAAAAGCTTTACCCCGCCGGCGGGTATATCGCCATCATCGGTGTTCAGTGAAGTGACAGTCATGCTGTTCAGCTTCAGGTCGCCCGTATTGCCAAAAACCCGTGCATTGAGCCGCAGCACCTCATTATTGGCAGTCCCGGCAACAACAAAGTCGGTGCTCCCCTGGAATACATCAAGCGAACCTGCATATCGTTCGATTACTTCAGTTTCCCATACTTCAACTTCATCAATCACAACACCAAACCCCCTTTTTGTCTGGGCTTCGAACGCGATATAGTATTCCGGTGAAGGATCGGGCAGCGGGATGACATGCTGGGTCCACTCCTCAACCGGATCAAGGTATTCGGCCAGCAGGTTCCATTCGCCCTTATATGAGGTCTTGTAATATATCCTGAGCACATCATGGTTTGCCTGCCCCGACCATATCCAGGTCATTTGCGCGTGCCAGAACCTCAGCTCGGGCTTAAGCGCAAACTCAAGGTTGATGGCAGGAGTGATGAGCTTTGTTGTTTCGTTGTTGGTACTCGACTTCTGGAAAAAGGCATTATAAGTACCTTCGTATGCCTTGTCGGGATGCCTGCCAAGGTCAACATCACCGGGTGGAATATCATTCTCGGGATCAGACGGGTTATGCCCCCCGTTCCGGTACCTCCAGTATTCGGCCGGACTCTGCACTACTTCCTCCGTCCAGCCTTCCGGCCTTATGCCGCCCTCAAACCCCTCATGAAAATAGAGCTCCTCCTCCTGAGCATAAAGTATGCCGGAGAAGAATAAAAGCACTATCAAGCCGGGGTAAAGGTTTTTCATACGTACAAATCAGGTTAATCAATTCAATATTCAACGAATTATATTTTGCACCTAATGCATATTCAGTGTTTTAAACGTATGGAACCCCCATGGTTTATACATTTCTTTTTGTGTGATTTAGCGCATGGGGCTTTCATAAGATTGTTTTTGGCCCAGCCTTATTGTTCCTGGTAACTTTTTGTACGTATTAAGCGCCCTGAGTGTTGCAACAGACGATGTATACAGATAGATAATTGCAGAAATTTTTGACAGAACTGCAAAAAAGTATGATCAATACACACCTATTTTACATTAATAAAGGATCGGGCAGGGAATCCGGGGGGGTATATAACCCGGCAGAATGTAAAATAACTCTTCTTACCATAACTTTTAATAAGGGAAATCCGTAAAAAAGCAGCAATGAAGATATTGTTGGATATCCTGCAAGACTTGTGGCATAAAAACTATATCAGTGAATTTATGCAGAAGTTCCTCCTGCAATGGTGTGCAGGGATATTACTGTTTTCTGCAGCCGGCAAGATGCAGGCGCAGGAACCCCCCGAGGCTCTTTTCATTGCTCCCGAACAGGTCTGTGCCCCGGCAACCCTTACCCTTGAAAACAGGTCGGATAATGCAACTATCTACCGCTGGTATATCGACGAGGTGCCTGTTGCTGGAAACCCTTTCGACCTTACGCATACCTTCGTAAACAATGCCGGCGCGCCATATAACAGCATAGATGTGACAATCAGGCTGGAAGCCGAAAATGATAATGGCGAGGTCGACTCATTTGAAAAAACCGTAACCGTATTTCACGAAATAACGGCATCTTTTTCTGTCGACGACGAAAGCGGATGTCATCCGCATCAGGTTGTCTTTACAAATCAATCTACAGGATTTACCGGGAGCTGGGAATGGAACTTCGGCGACGGGGGGTCTTCGGGACTGGAAAATCCCACCCACACATACCTTAATTTCCTGTCGCCCGATGATGAGATATTTACAGTAACACTGGAAGCAAAATCACCCGATGGCTGCAGAAGCACTGCCGAACACCAGATAACTGTCTCACCGCATCTGGAAGCATTGTTCACTATTGATACGGTTGCCGCCTGCGGGAGCCTTGATATTGAGATAGACGACATGTCGACCATATGGGCTGATGAATACCGGTGGGATATGGGAGACGGCAACATATTTACATATGACAACCCGGGAGAGATGACCGGGTACACTTATACCAACAATACAGGGAGTACCGTCGAACGCACCATCACACTGACACTGACCAGTGGCTCATGCAGTGACGAGATGGAAAAGACAGTGACGGTTTTTCCTGCCGTAACCGCCGGATTCGCAACTGATCCCGAAGATGGCTGCTCACAGCTGACTGTTGAATTTGAAAACCTCTCGGTTAACGCTACAAATTTTCTGTGGGATTTTGGAGACGGGGGTACATCATCGCTAACTGATCCGGTACATACATATGCCAGGAACCTGACCGATACCGACATGGTTTATGATGTGCAGCTGATCGCATGGGCAAACGGTATCTGCAGGGATACGACAGCATTCAGCCAGGTAACGGTATACCCACACGTGGAAGCTGATTTTGCCATAGATGCCGCCGAAGGTTGTCCGCCTCTTACAGCCGGTTTTACAAACAACTCCCTGAGGGCTGAAACATACCTTTGGGAAATTTTCGATGATGACGGAGATCTGATGGAAAGTTCAACTGACGAAACGATCGGTCAGCAGGTCTTCCAGAACGCAAGCTTTACAAGTACGGCAAATTACACGATAAGGCTGACCGCTTCAAGGGGTGATTGTTCAGATGTTATTGAAAGGACGGTAACAGTTTACCCTGATGTTGCTGCAGCCTTTGACATACCGGCTCCTTACGATGACGAGGGCTGCTCTCCCCTGACAACCGGCTTTCAGAACCTGTCGCAGGGGAGCGGACTTACCTATCTCTGGGATTTCGGCGACGGTGGGTCTTCCGGCCTGCACGAACCGGTCCACACCTGGGAAAGAAACATGGGAGACAGTGACAAGGTTTACGAGGTCAGGCTGACGGCCGTTTCCGAGCATCTCTGCACAGACGTGTCGGATACCCGCGAGATAACCGTCTTCCCGTGGATAGAAGCCGGGTTCGCCATTGACAAAGCAGAGGGCTGCCATCCGCTGGAGGTTAACATTACCGATCAATCGCACGGGGTAACCGGTTACAGGTGGTTCGTTAACGATGTTGAAACAGCGGTGCCCGGCAATGATAATTTTTCACTCAACCTGACCAATACGGGGGATGCTCCGGCCACCTACACCATCCGGCTGGAAGCTGAGAACTCAAGAGGCTGCACTGATGAGCTTGAACGGAGTGTTACCGTATATCCTGAACTTATATCTGCCTTTTCATCCGGCAATGTTGAAGGTTGCAATCCACTTACGGTGCAGTTTACCAATGAATCGGCCAATGCAGATTATTTCCTCTGGGATTTTGGCGACGGGTCGACCTCCACAGAGACAAACCCCCTGCACACATTTCATAATCCCGGAGTGGCCGGTATTACCTATACTGTTACCCTTACAAGCTTCTCGGTTAACGGCGAATGCGCGGAGGTAAGTGAAACAAACATAACTGTTCACGGCAGGGTCGAGGCAGGTTTTACCACAGATGAAGGAGCAGGATGCAACCCCTTAGGTGTTGACTTTATTAATTCATCATTGGGTGCGCAATCATTCTTGTGGGATTTTGGCGACGGCGGCTCCTCGGCAGATGAGAACCCGGCCCATATATTTTCAAACAGCAGCACGGAAGATGTTGCACAATACCAGGTAACGCTAACCGTAGAAAACTATGCAGGCTGTACTGACGATGTAACGAAAACAATAAGTGTCTATCCCGACATCATAGCCGGCTTTAATGTCGATACCGGTGAGGGCTGCCATCCGCTTACGGTCGATTTTACGAACCTTACAGGCGGCGGATATTATTATCAATGGGATTTTGGCGATGGCGGCACCTCGGCTGATGAGAACCCGCGGCATACATTTACCAACACGGGCACGACCGACAGCACCTACAGGGTCAAACTCACAGCCATAGCTGAAAATAACACCTGTACAGATTCAGCGTTCGTCGACATTACAGTCTTCCCGGTGGTAAAGTCTGAATTCAGCTTCAGTGGAAGCCCGTCCTGCACACCCTTTGATGTGGTGTTTCATAATTCATCACTCAATGCCTCCCGGTATTACTGGGATTTCGGCAACGGCAACGACACCGTAACCTTTGACACCGGCTCATTTGTTTACACCTTCAGCAACACCGGCTATAATGATAATGAAGAATACCTGGTTACCATGAGAGCCGAAAGCGACCGCGGCTGTTATCATGAAACAACAAAGTCCGTAATAGTTTACCCCGATATAGAGGCAAGGTTCGTAGCTGATGAAACAACCGGATGCAACCCTTTAACGGTAGACTTTTCAAATCAAAGCAACGGGGCGGCTTATTACCAGTGGGATTTTGGCGACGGCAGCTCCTCGACCGAAGAAAATCCTGTCCATACCTTTACCAACAAAGGTAAGGCCGACACCACCTTCACGGTGATGATGGTGGCAACAGCCGCTAACAACGTGTGCAGCGATACTGCCTTCATCGATATTACAGTCCATGCATATGTGGAAGCAGAATTCACCATCCCCGAAAGCATCATGTGTACACCGGCAGAGTTTGTGTTTAGCAATTCATCAACCGGGGCGGTGGTTTTCAGATGGGATTTCGGTAATGGCGAGGATACGGTAACATACAACCAGGATACTTTTTCACACTTTTTCATGAACGGCAGCTACACTGATGATGCAGTCTACCGGGTAACTCTTGAGGCCGAAAACTATGCCGGATGCGCACATGTTATTGAAAAAGATATACGTGTTTATCCCGCAGCCAGGGCTTATGTCGTGCCCTCTGTAACCGAAGGGTGCCACCCCCTGCAGGTTGAGTTCGACAACAGGTCGCCCGGGTCTTATACTTCCAGATGGGATTTTGATGACGGTACGACAGATGACAGGGATTCGCCCGTGCACACATTCAACAATTTTACAAACAGCTCAATTACACGTGACATAACCCTGAGTGTTACCTCAGATAATTTCTGCAGAAGCGACACCACCTTCACGGTTACCATACATCCTCTGCCGAAGCCATTCATAGACATTGAGGAGTCGGTTGCATGTCCGCCCTTCGACCTTGAAATAGGGAACGCCACCATCGGTGCTTCCCGCTTCACCTGGGAGTTCGGCGACGGCACAAGCCATACTACCGGGTCGACTGATCCTTTTATCCATACCTATCATAACAGCATGGCGCGGACTGCCGGGTATGACCTGAAGCTGACCGCGGCAACTGAGCACGGCTGCGTCGATTCTGCCCAGCAGAGGATATTTGTATACCCGGGTGTTGTTACCAGCTTCAGCTCGGAAACAGAGGGATGCAGCCCCCTTACCGTGCGCTTTTTCGATGAATCGGTCAGAGCGGTGGAGCACCAGTGGGATTTCGGCGACGGCAATTTTTCAAAGCTCAAGGACCCGACACACAGGTACGTCAACAACTCTGTAAATGATACAACCTTTTATGTTACACAGGTGGGAGTATCCGAATACGGCTGCACCGATACCATGGGTTACAATATAGAGGTGTACCCGCAGCCTGTGGGCAGTTTCACCGCACTGCCCACACACCAGGTTTATCCTTCGACGAGGTTTGACCTTGTAAATCTAACGAATGAGGGCTACTGGGACTATCTGTGGGATTTTGACAACGGAAGCACAAGCAGTGAAAAGGACCCCGGCTTTATTGAGTATGGCGACTGGGGAGAATATGATATAAGCCTGCACGTATCGAGCGACAACTGCTCACACAGGGTTTCACAAAGGGTAAGGATACATCCTGCACCGCCGGAAGCCGGCTTCAGCCGGCCCGAAAGCGGCTGCGTGCCTCTGGGTATCCAGTTTGTCAACAACTCGCTTTACGGCCATACCTACCTGTGGGAGTTCGGCGACGGCAATACCTCAGCTCAACCGGAACCCTACCATGTATATGAAACAGCCGGAATATACAATGTGAAACTTACTGTTACCGGGGCCGGGGGACAGGATTTCGCATATCATGAAATAGAGGTATACCGGCTGCCTGAGGTGGATTTCACCGTCTCCCCGGAGCTGGTTATGCTGCCCTTGCAAAAAATACAGCTGTTTAACCTGTCAAAACACGGAGATGTTTACTCCTGGGATTTTGGCGACAATACCGGATCGGCTGAAGAAAATCCCCTGCATCTGTACCACGAAACAGGTGAGTATGATATTACCCTGCAGGTATGGACGGAGCACAACTGTTATGCCGAACAGATAAAGTACAGCGCCGTAAGGGTTACGGGCGAAGGTATAATAAAATTCCCCAATGCCTTCAGGCCCGATCAGTCGGGTCCGTCAGGCGGATATTACGACAGGGATGCAATAAACCCCAATACCATATTCTATCCTCTTCATGCAGGGGTGGAGGAGTACCTGCTGCATATCTACAACCGCTGGGGCGAACTGCTGTTTACCAGCAATGATACCGGTGTGGGATGGGACGGCTATTACCAGGGACGTCTTGCAAAGCAGGATGTCTATGTATGGAAGGTTTGGGGAACATTTATTAACGGTGAGAAATTTATAGATGCAGGTGATGTGACACTACTGAGATGAGCCGGAAGCGTTTAAATATGTTTATGTCCCGTTTACCGGGAAGATTTGCCTTACGGCGGACGTTGCTGGCATTGCTGTTGCTGGGCCTCCTTGCAGCGGGCAAAGTTGCGGCACAGACCGACACTGAGTTCTGGTTCGCGGCTCCCGACATAACCACCGGACACGGCAGCGGGGGAGTGCCCATATATATCAGGGTTGCAAGCCTTCACTTTCCCACAACCGTAACCATTTCTGTTCCGGCAAACCCCGGTTTTGACCCCATTATCCTGAACCTGCCGCCCAACACTTCAGAAACGGTCGAAATTCCGGAGGACGACAGGCATCTGGTGGAGAATAACCCATACCAGGATACAGATCCTGTTAACAAAGGGATCAGGGTGCAGGCCAACAACCTGATAACCGCCTATTACGAGGTGGGTACATTCTTCAATCCCGATATATTCGCGCTAAAGGGCAGGAATGCCCTGGGCACTGAGTTCTTCGTCCCTTTCCAGAACTATTTCAGGAACGGCAACTATGGCCCGCAGCCTTACTCATCGATAATCCTGGTGGCTACAGAAGACAATACCACCGTGACCATCAATCCCACGAACCCCGTTTTCCCGGGTATTGCCGCGGGAACCCCCATAACTGTCACCCTCAACAGGGGGCAGACATACGCTATAGCACCCGACAACCACCAGGGCGGTTTTACGCGCCCGTCACAACGTCCGGAGAACAGGCTTGCCGGTACCCATATAGTTTCGAACAGGCCAATCGCGGTTACTACCTCCGACGACTCTGTTGATGCATTCCCCCACGCGGGGTGCAAGGACCTGATAGGCGACCAGCTTGTACCGGTAAGCATTTTAGGTACCGAATATATCGCCATGCGGGGACAGCTAAATGCTAATATGAATGAATCTTTCTACGTAACTGCAACTGCCGATGGTACCGTGGTTACGATTGACGGGGCTTATGTGGCCACCCTTGATGCGGGAGAGGTATACAGGCACGGGTTCTCCCAGCAAAGACACCATATACTCACCAGTGAGCGGGCATATGTTTATCATGTTGCAGGTTTCGGCTGCGAGATGGGCGGGGCGATACTGCCACCTGTGAATGTGTGCACCGGCTCCACCCAGGTGTCGTTTACAAGGTCGAAAGCGCCGGGCGACACCGATACTTACGGGAACAACTACAACAATGAGAGGTTCTTCATGAATATCCTGGTACGAAAGGGAGCCGAGGACGGATTTATCCTTAACGGCGACCCCACCCTCATTCCCGCCGCTGCATTTCATGAGGTACCCGGTACCGATGACTGGCTCGCGGCAGAGTTTGAGTTTAACGAAACAGTGATTCCCAGCAGGCAGGCCAGCCTGATAGTCAATACCGAAGATGTTTTCCACCTGGGCATAATAAACGGGGGTCCATCCAGCGGTACCATGTACGGTTATTTCTCCGACTTTAACGAGCTCTCGGTGAATGCTGTTATATCAGGTACCACCCAGGACTATATCCAGGCCTGTTACGGGCTTCCTTTCAGGCTGTTTGCGAGCGGCGGCACAAAATATCGCTGGGAACCGCATACCTACCTTGACGATCCTTTCACAGCCATGCCGCGTGTGACCCCGCTGTCGAGCCAGATGTATACCGTTACCGTTTCAGGTGCCTGCAACATGACCGATGTTGCTATAATTACGGTTGATGTTTCAACCCCGGTGGATGCTAATTTCACCTTCGACCAGGGCAGCATATGCGCACCCGGGGAGCTCGAACTGAATAACCACTCAACAGGAGGCACCAATTTCAGGTGGTATGTCGACAACACCCTGATCGAAACAACCTCCCAGCCTGATAATATCACCTACACTTTTGAAAACAATACCGATGCACCGGTCGATCATACCATAAGCCTTGTAGTGAGGAACGATGACTACTGTTCTGACCAGATGCACCGCACCATAACAGTATACCCCGCCATAAACGCGGAGTTCCAGGCCAGCCCGGCTGAAGGATGCGACCCGCTTCCTGTAGATTTTACAAATACATCCTCAGGGAACACCGGTACCTGGTACTGGGATTTTGGCGACGGCACATCCTCTTCGTCGGGAAACCCCTCACACACATTTGTGAACCGCACCTGGGATAACGACACAACATATATGGTAAGCCTCACTGCCATCTCCCCCTACCAGTGCCGCGACACTTTTATACTGCCGGTAACTGTCAAACCCTACCTGGAGGCCGGCTTTACCTTCGGCCAGCCTGCCGGATGCGCACCGATGACCGTGGTGCTTGAAGACACGTCGGTGGGAGCGGATTCCTACCTCTGGGAATTTGGCGACGGGAACACTTCAACTGAAGCCTCTCCGGTACATATATACGATGACCCCGGGGGCGGTACGGCGACTTACACGATTCGCCAGACCGTTACCAACAAGGAGGGATGCACCGAAATATTCGAGAGACAGGTTACCGTATATCCACAGGTAGATGCATCGTTTTCGGCCAGCCAGGCTGAAGGATGCTCCCCGCACAGCGTCGGGTTTACCAACAGCTCAACCGGTGCGGTGAGGTACCTGTGGGATTTCGGCGACGGCACCAGCTCAACCGAAGCAAACCCCCCGGTACATGAATACCCCGTAAACACCACAGGAGGGAGCATAACCTACACTGTGACGCTTACTGCATATTCGGCGGAGGATTGCCGTGATGTGGCCGTGATGGACGTTACCGTCCACCCCGCAGTAGAGGCATCTTTCACCATAGACAACGTAGAGGGGTGCCATCCTCTCGGACTAACAATCAGCAACAATTCAACCGGGGCTGACAGTTACAGCTGGGATTTCGGCGACGGCTCGCCGGTATCGGCAACCGGCGCCTCATCATTTGACCATATATTCAGAAATACCGGGGCGGCTGATGTTACCTACACCATAAAGCTTGTGGCTGCCAACTCAGAAGGCTGTAAAGACAGCATTACAAGAGAGGTTACGGTTTATCCTGAGATCAATGCCAATTTCCAGCCCGGCACGGATGAAGGGTGCGAACCTCTTACGGTCAGTTTTATGGAGATGTCGAAAAATGCCGCCGGCTGGAGCTGGGATTTCGGCGACGGCAGCAGCTCGGCCGAAAGGCACCCTGTTCATACATTTGTCAACACCTCAGAAAACGATATAATACGCACAGTTACCCTGACCACTACATCTGTAAACGGACAATGCACCGCCACCAACAGCTGGGACATCAGGGTCAGCGGCAGGGTTAACGCCGGTTTTGAGATTGCCGGCAATAACGGGTGCAATCCTTCGGAGGTTGAATTCATCAACCACTCTACCGGTGCGGTACAATATACATGGGATTTTGGCGACGGTACCGCCCCGCTTGAAACATCATCAGCAGGCCCGGTTAGCCATACCTTTGTCAACAGCAGCTTTGACCTGGAAAGAAGTTTTGATGTAACACTTATTGCAGAAAATGCCAATGGCTGCCAGTCGGCGATCACAAGGACGGTGAAAGTCTATCCTGATATCAGTGCCGCTTTCACCCCCTCCGTAATTCAGGGCTGCCATCCGCTGTACGTTGAATTCGAAAATGAATCCCGGGGTGCAGCCCGGCATGTTTGGGATTTCGGCAACGGAAACAGCTCGGCTGTCGCAGACCCGGTACACACTTTTACAAACACAGGTACAACCGACAGCATTTACAGGGTAATGCTCAGAACCATCGCACCCAACAATATATGCACCGATTCGGTGTATGTCGACATTGTGGTACATCCGATGGTAAGAGCTGACTTCAGTACCACCGGAAACCTGGGCTGCAATCCCCTGGAGGTGGAAATACATAACAGCTCCTACAACGCATCACGGTATATCTGGGATTTTGGCGACGGTACCGATACTGTGACCCATAACTCCGCCTCCTTCGTAAAATTATTCAGCAACAGCTCATTGAGCGAAACTGCACAGTATAAAATAAACCTTCGCGCCGGGAGTGAAGCAGGCTGTTACAGCGAAACCTCCAGGCTGGTAGAGGTCTATCCCGATATCCTGGCCTATTTCGAAGCTTCGGTTATTGAAGGATGCCATCCGCTCGAAGTCGCTTTTGAAAACCTGAGCGAGGGGGCAGTGACATATTCATGGGATTTTGGCAATGGCAACACATCAGTTGCAGAGGCCCCGTTGCATACCTTTACCAATACCGGGACAGCCGACAGCATATACACGGTAGAACTGACCGTAACCGCCCCTAATAATGCCTGCACCGCCACCTACTCAGTCGATATCAGGGTACACCCCTATGTAAAGGCGGGCTTCAGTATTCCGCAGAATGAAAGCTGCACGCCATTTGCCCTTGAGTTCTCGAATTCGTCGGTAGGTGCAGAAAGGTTCATATGGGATTTCGGTGATGGAACGGAGATCATTACCGGCAGCAACGAGAATGTTGTCCATACCTTTGTCAATGAAGGTTATGCAAATGTTATTGATTATTTCGTCAGCCTCACTGCCGAAAATTATGCCGGCTGCACCGACACAACAGGTAAAACAGTAAAAGTATACCACGACATAGAGGCCCTCTTTAATGCTTCTGTCGATGAGGGCTGCCATCCGCTTGTAGTAGATTTTGAAAACCTGTCCAGGGGAGCCGGCAGGTTCGAATGGGATTTCGGCGATGGCGCAGGGTCGGCCGACCGTGAACCGTCACACCGGTTCACAAACACCGGCAGCTCGCCGGTAACGCGAACGGTCGTCCTGTCGGTCTGGTCGGGCGACCAGTGTACCGGGCAATACAGCAGGGAGATCACGATACATCCAAATCCCCGGGCAAGGTTCGAGGTTGACAACGCCATATACTGTCCGCCGTTCGATATGCCTCTGGATAACACCAGCATTGACGCCGACAGGTTCACATGGTACCTGGGTGACGGAACGGTTACCACAACGACATCGGCAGACCGGTTTTACCATACTTATGACAATCCTGATGATGACATCAAGAGCTACACGATCGGACTGGTTGCTGAATCTGAATACGGATGCAGCGATTCAACAAGCCAGGTGGTGCGGATGTACCCCCGTGTAAATGTAGATTTCTCATCAGTAACCGAAGGATGCAGCCCCCTTGGTGTAGATTTTGAAAACCATACCACGGGCGCGGTAAACTACGAATGGGATTTTGGCGATGGCATTGGAATAGGGATAAGCGATCCGCACCATGTCTATTTTAATAATACCCAAAATGAAATTACATATAACGTCAGGCTGACCGGAATATCCGAATACGGATGCACCGACAGGAAAGAGTATGGTATAACGGTATATCCGCAACCTGTGGCAGAATTCACCGTATCACCCCTGTTCCAGGATTATCCCTCGGTGAACGTCGGTATTGAAAATGCCAGCAGTGAAGGATTCTGGGAGTACGAATGGGACTTTGACGATGGCAGTACAAGCAGTGAACGGGATCCGGGCAACTACCGGTTTGACAGCTGGGGTGAATATAATATAAGGCTGATGGTGTGGAATGACAAGTGCTCCGATTCGGCAAGCCACCGCATATATATCAGGCCTCCCGTACCTGTTGCTGATTTCGACCCTCTTGATCCGGGTTGCGAGCCCCATACAGTATACCTGAGGAACAACTCTGTATACGGCACAAGCTATTACTGGGATTTTGACGATGGCAATATCTCGCGCGAGGCAGAGCCCGTCCATACCTTTACCCGCCACGGCACCTTCAATATCAGGCTCACGGTAACGGGCGAAGGTGGCGAAGATTACGTTTACAGGCAGGTGGAAGTGTACCGTAACCCGGTTGTTAATTTCAAGGCAGTTCCTGAAACCGTGTTGCTGCCTGATGCCGAAGTACAGCTTTTCAATATGTCTGAATACGGCACAGCTTACCACTGGGAGTTCGGCGACGGCAGTTTTTCCGAAGAAGAGCAACCGAAACACCTTTACACGGAGCTCGGCGAATATGATGTCAGTCTCACGGTGTGGACTGAACACGGGTGTACCGGTTATATGGAAATCCCGGGGGCTGTAAAAGTAACCGGCAGCGGGCAGATTATCTTTCCCAATGCATTCAGGCCGGACAGTTCGGGTTCTAACGGCGGGTACTACAGCATTTCCGAACCCCATTCAAACACTGTGTTCCACCCCTGGTGGGAGGGAGTTGAAGACTATACCCTCAGGATATATAACCGCTGGGGCGAATTCCTGTTTGAAAGCAATGACGTAATGAGGGGATGGGACGGCTATTACCAGGATAAACTATGCAAGCAGGATGTATATGTATGGAAGGTATGGGTAACATTTACCAACGGCACCTCCCTGGTAAAGGCCGGCGATGTAACCTTGCTGCGGTGATCGGTCTCCTTAAATCATGTACGGGCCATTCCCGGCACGGCTGATGCATGCTCAGTCATTGCCTGACGAATCCCGTTACATCGCGGCAAACTCACCGGCAGGAACAAACAACCCAGTTACATCCCGGCAAACTCAGGGATAGAAACAAAAAACCCCGTTACATCCCGGCAAACTCACCGGCAGGAACAAACAACCACGGTACATCGCGGCAAATTTACCGGCAGGAACAAAAAAACCCGGCTAAGTTAAGAAGTGGTTTTATCTTTTGATTTTTCAGAAATAAATTAGTTAATTTGTAATTTGTTATTCTGGTAATTAATTACTTCAAGTTCGGGAATGTCAAAAATAGTCGCTATTTCAGAGGCAGCATCTATAGCTTTGCACGGCATGATCCTTATTGCAAAATCAGAACCGTCGATCAATGTTTTGCAGATAGCGGAACGGACAGGTGCCAGCAGGCATCACGTTGCCAAGATCATGCAACGGCTGGCCAAGAACAACTACCTGGCCTCGCACAGGGGGCCAAGCGGAGGCTTTACTCTCAGGAAAAACCCTGAGGAGATAACCTTCCTGGAGATATACGAGGCTATCGAGGGAGAAATAGAGATCACCCCCTGCCCGCTCGACAAACCGGTGTGCCCGTTTGACAAG
>SLRB01000119.1 GCA_007131165.1 Bacteroidales bacterium
CGGTATGGATACCTATCCTAAGATCCCAGAAGTTTTCATTATCCTTCTTCAGCCTTTTCATATGCTGCATAATTCTAATTGCCGCCATGACGACATCTATGGGGTTTGTTCTGTTGCAGTCGGGAATCCCTCCGGCAGCCATATATGCATCGCCGATAGTCTTTATCTTTTCAATATTTGATTGCCCGACAAGGGAATCGAATTCAAAGAAGAATTTATCAAGCTCATCAATAAGAACTTCCGGGTTCATTTGTTCTGCGATCCGGGTGAAACCTTCAATGTCGCTAAAGAGTATAGTTACCATACTATACTTCCTGGTGGTTGCCTTACCCGTTAATTTAAGCTGGTTTGCAGTATCGCGTGGAAGCATATTTGACAGAAGTTCGTCAACCTTTTCTTTTTGCTTGAGCAATTCTTCGGTTCGTTTATTGATAATACCTTCGAGATCAAACCTCAGTTTTGCAAACTGAAGGGTTTTTCTCATCAGTAAAAGGATAACAAATAAAATCGCGGTAAAACAGATCAGGGTAAATGGCAATGGCATTATTGTTGTGTAAACAGTCTGGCTGACAAGAGGTTCGCATGTTGCGGCGACTTCTGCAAAATGAGGCGGGGCAGCTGCAAAGAAGAGGGCGGGGAAATAAAATAAAATTTTAACTTTGTGAAAAATAGCAAATATTTCATATCTTGAAACCATCTTTGACTCTGGGCGGTTGATTGTTGTTCTCTTTGTACGGCAGTGTGAGGAAAAAGTTCCGGAATTTGCAGGTCAGCCCCGGGTCACCCGGGAAGGCTACATTTTATGACATTTATACTATCAACTAAATATTAATAATATGGGAAGTAAGGTTAAGCCTTTAATGGTTCCCTGGGATTTTACCCAGGTTGCTGAATATGCGCTGGAGCATGCTGTAAAGATTGCAAAGATTGATGGTAACCCCATTTATCTGGCTCATATTGCCAAAAAGAATGAGGAGGTAGATAAGCTCAGGGCGGTTTTGGAAGTATATGCAGTTGAAGCGTTTAAAAAGCACAGTATTAAACCTAAGGTGATCGTAAGGCAGGGTAACATTTTTACAAGTATTGGCGAAATTGCAGATGAAATTGATGCTGTAATGGTAGTAATGGGAACCCACGGTATGAAGGGAATGCAAAAACTCACCGGCAGCTGGGCTCTTAAAGTAATTGTGAGTTCAAAGGTCCCTTTTGTGGTTGTCCAGTCGCCTCCTGAGGGGAACAGCTTTGAAGACATAGTGTTGCCAATTGATTTTCGTAAGGAGGATAAGGAAAAGGTCAACTGGATAGTTTATCTTTATAAACATTTTGGCTCTAAAATTCACATCATAAAACCTCCAAAATCTGATAAGCGGTTATTGAAAGGGCTAAACGCCAATATAGCTTTTGCCCGTAAAATACTTGAGCAGAAGCATGTTACATACGACATGATCATGGCGCCTGGCAAAAAGTCCTTTGCCAAAGAGACAATTGAATACGCGGTTAATATAAATGCTGATCTTATTGTTACGATGACCACCAAAAACATTGGCATAACCGATTATGTCATGGGGGCAGACGAGCAGTATATTATAGCCAACAGTGCAAAAATACCCGTTATGTGCATTAATCCCCGAATCGGGCTCACAACAGGGGGATTTGCTGCAATGGGCGGCTGATCAAAACATGGAGCTGGTATTTGTTACCAACAATCCTGGCAAATTGTCAGAGATTAATCACCTTCTTGGCCGGGATTTTGTTCTAAAGAGCCTGAGAGACATAGGTTTCGATGGTGATATACCTGAAGTATATCCGACACTCGAAGAGAATGCTTCTGCAAAAGCATTCTTTATCTATAATAAGTATACGGTTAATTGCTTTGCAGATGATACCGGTCTTGAGGTTGAGGCACTGAATAATGAGCCCGGTGTATATTCGGCCAGGTATGCTATGGTAGGAAACAAGACAGGATACACTGACAGGGACGAGCTTACAAGGGCAAACATCCGTAAGCTACTTAAACTTCTTGAGGGGAAAAAATCACGAAAAGCGAGGTTCCGGACAGTCATTTCTCTTGTTATCAATGGTATTGAACACAGGTTTGAGGGTGTTGCAAACGGACAGATAATCAAAGAGATGAGAGGTGACAAGGGTTTTGGCTATGACCCGGTTTTCTTGCCCGATGGTTACAATCATACCTTTGCAGAAATGAACCTTGAAGAAAAAAACAAAATAAGCCACAGGGCAATTGCATTTCGCAAGTTGGTAAATTATTTGAATACCCGCGCATAGTATTATATACCTGGCAGGAATTGGTATTTTTGCGGTATTTAATATCCAGGATCCGATGAGCCGGCTGATACTTCTTACAATTTCCGTCTTAATTTGCAGTGTCACCAGCGGACAAGTGCCGGTGGGTGGCTGGAGGGATCACATCTCATATTCCCGGGCCCAGAATGTTGCAGATGCCGGAAACAAGGTATATTGCTCTTCAGGAACTGGTATTATAGTTTTCAACAAGGCCGACAACAGCATCGGGAAGCTTTCAAGAGTACAAGGACTGTCTGATACGGATATAAGCAGCATAAAATGGTCGGAGGAGAACGGGGTGCTGATTGCCGGGTACGCCAATGGCAATGTCGATCTTATCAAAGAGAACAAAATCATCAATATACCTGATATCCTCCGGAGCTCCATAGGTGGCAGCAAAAGGATAAACAACATTATGGTTGAAGGTACCCGGGCGTATTTGTCATGCAGCTTCGGGATCGTGGTACTTAACCTTGTGCGTTTAGAAGTTGCTGATACTTATTTTCTTGGAGGCGCCGGGGCGAGGCTTGCAGTAAATGATATGGCGTTCGACGGCCAATTTCTATACGCTGCAACTTCATCGGGATTATACAGGGCAGATATCGATGCACCAAATCTTGTTGATTTTTCGTTCTGGGAAAGGCTTGACTATTTACCAGCTGATGCAGTGGTTTACACCTCTTTGGCTTTTTTCGGGGGTTCTGTCTTTGCCGTCGCAATGAATGGGGCGGGGAACTATATTTGTTTAAAAACCGTGAACGGTTATTATGAATTGTTCGGCACTCCTTCATCAACACCCCTGTCAGTCAGGTCATCAGGGGGCTTCCTCACTCTTTTCAACAATGATGTTGCTCAGATATACGATTCGGAATTATCCCTTTTCAAAGAAATAGACGATTATGGTTCATGGTCGGCTGCATTCAGGGATGTTGAGGTCGAGAATGAAGGAAGAGTATGGATAGCCGACAGGAATAACGGATTGGTTCGTGCAGAGGGCGATAGTTATAATAGTTTGTTACCCCCCGGCCCCTATTCAAACAGGGTTTATTCTATCAGTTCATACCCTGGAAGGACCTATTTTGCTGCAGGCGGACATAATGCCGCACGTAATAACTTATGGATAAGGGGTGAATACAGCATTTTTGAGGATGGCCGCTATACCCACAGGCTGGAAGAGGCGATACGTGATTTGCTGTTTGTGGCCGAACACCCCAACGATCCGCAAGTTAAGTACCTGGCATCATGGGGTTACGGGGTTGTAGAATATCAGGACGGCCGGTTTCATGAACGATATGGTGAGGAAAACAGCACTCTCCGTTCAATTATTCCCGGCGATAACTATATCAGGATCGGTGGGATGGCTTTTGATGAAGATAACAACCTATGGGTGACCAATGCCGGTGTTTCCGAACCGGTATCGGTAAGGAAGGCTAATGGTAAATGGGTATCATTTCCGTATGGGGGATTGATCAATCACAGTCAGACCGGCAGAATAATTGTCAGCCGGCTTGGGCATAAATGGATGCTTCTGCCACGGGGCGGCGGATTATTTGTCTTTGATAATGACCCGTACAGTGATGACCGTTCGGCCGACCTTACCCGTAGATTCAGCATTGTAGATGAAGATAACAGTCTTATAAGCAATGAGGTCTTTTCCATTGCCGAAGATAATAACGGATATATCTGGATAGGGACAAACAGGGGTGTTGCAGTATACTTTAACCCGGGAAGAGTGTTTACTGACGATGATTTCTATGCGCGGCGCATTGTAGTAGAGGGCACAAGGGACGAGGACAGGGGTTATTTGCTAAATAATGAGACAGTTACAGCCATAGCGGTTGATGGTGCTGACCGGAAGTGGTTCGGCACGGAAAAATCGGGGGTATTTTTAGTGTCTGCTGACGGGAGAAATCAAATCCATCATTTTACCAGCCAGAACAGCCCGCTTCTTTCCAATGAAGTAAGTGACATAGCGATTGATCCGGCATCGGGAGAAGTGTTCTTCGGCACATCGGCAGGTGTTGTATCTTTCAGGGGGGAAGCCACTCGCCCCTCCGAAGTTTTCAGCAATGTTTATGCTTACCCGAACCCTGTCAGGGAAAATTACCGGGGACCTGTTACAATAACAGGCCTGCTTAAGGATTCTGTTGTGAAGATAACCGATATTAGCGGCAATCTCGTTTATGAGACCGTCTCACTTGGAGGGCAGGCTGTATGGGATGGAATGAACAGAAGGGGACAAAGGGTAAGGACAGGCATATACCTTATTTTTGTATCATCGCCAGACGGGTCGCAGTCACATGTAACCAAGTTAATGTTTATTCACTGATATGATAGAGAAAACCAGGGGTATTGTTATTCATACCATCAAGTATACAGATAACAGTGTTATTTCTCATATCTATACCGAAAGTTTCGGTCGCCAGTCGTTCCTGATCAACGGCACAAGGAGCAAAAAGTCACCGGTACGGATAAATTTGCTTCAGCACCTGTCTATACTTGAGATGGATATATATATCAAACAAAGCAGAGAACTTCAGAGAGTCAAAGAGATGAAGTTGCATGAAACATTTGCAGAGATACCCTATGATCCTGTCAAAAGTGCCATTGCCATGTTTGTAGCGGAAGTGCTGTACCGGACTCTCCGGGAGCAGGAGTCCAACCCGGCCATGTTTTCTTTTCTCACTAATGCTGTTAAAATACTGGATCTTGCAGAAAGCGGTTATGCCAATTTCCATTTGATATTTTTAATGGGGCTCACCAGGCTTCTGGGTTTTTATCCCAGGAACAACTATGCCCTTAACAGGGAGTATTTCGATATGGAAAATGCCGTTTTTGTTGAAAAGCAACCATTGCAACCGTATTTTGTCCCACCTCCGGAAAGCAGGTTTCTCCCGGTATTGATGAGATGTTCATTTGATGATATGGACAAAGTAAAGTTAAACTCTTCTATGAGAAATGAACTATTAAACGGCCTTCTTGATTTCTACCGTTACCATTTGCCCGGAATGGGTACCCTGAGGTCGCCCGCTGTATTACGCGAGGTTTTTTAATTCATGTAATTTCGCGGCAAATTAATGGAGGGTCTTTGCCCGAAAGGTATGTGAGACTGAAAATTCGTGAAAATAGATATTCTGAAAGTATGAACTGATTATATAGGATATAATGTCTGAAAACAAACTTCTAATAACAGAAAGCCAGAAAAAACTGGCAATGTATGCCCGGGTTCTCGGCCATCCTGTAAGAGTTTATATTATTGACCTTCTGAAGAAGCAGACCTGCTGTTACAGCGGCGATCTGGCCCAGGTATTACCAATAGCAAAATCGACGCTTTCACAACACCTTAAGGAGCTGAAGAAAGCCGGCCTGATTCAGGGAGAGATCAGGCCGCCCAAGATAAAGTATTGCCTGAACCGGGAAACCTGGGAAGAGGCAAGGACACTGATGGAGGGATTTATCCGTGCCTGACCGTAACAACCCCGGTCTTTATTATGACCATCGGTATGACCATATCGGGACACGAATCTGTGTTTTTGGCTCAATCCCTGTGTTTTTACTGTCTTTGGTCGATCTCACATCCAATTGACTTTTCATTTTCGGGCATATGCCCAATGTGACATTCATTTCTTATGATGAGCGCCGGCATTTGGGGTTTCATTACAACCAGTATATCACTTTTTGCATTTGAAGGGTTGAATTATTGACAATTAATATAATAGTTCGTAATTTTACGAACTATTCAATATGCAAATTCACCTGGCCGAACAGGCGTAGGTGCCTGTACCATTTGCCGGATGCCGGGGAGGACAGCTAAAATAACAGTAATAACCAAACTACACAGATATGGAAATTAAAGTATTAGGACCGGGGTGTGCAAAATGCAAAAAACTTGAAGATGCGGTTAAAACAGCCGTAAAGGAGCTTGAACTTAAAGCTGATGTTATTAAGGTTGAAGATATGATGGATATAATGGATCATGGTGTAACCATGACACCGGCGCTTATTGTTGACGGTAAGGTCGTCCTGAAAGGGAGAATTGCCGGGGTGAAAGAGATTAAGGATTTGATCTCAGGCGGTTGAATACAAACCGTTTGTTGAACCGGCATGCTGAGCGGCCTGCCGGATCATTGTTCATAAAGGGGAGAAAGAAATGCTGTATGCATTATCATAGATCTCAACGAACGTAATCAGCCCCTGGCGACTTAAGCCGGATATAATTGCTGTATGCATTATCATAGATATAAAACCGATTTTTAAACTTAAAAACCAATCTACCATGAACGGAAAACTATTTTCTATCGGACTGATTATTTTGTTTTTAACAACCCCCGTTCTATCACAGGTAATTGAAACGGTAAACCTGCCTGAGCCGCAAAGAACCGGGGGGATGCCGCTTTTTGAAGCACTTGATAACCGGCAGACCCTGAGAGATTATACCGACAGGGAACTGGATATGCAAACTATCTCGAACCTATTATGGGCCGCCTTTGGGATCAACCGTGAGGATGGGAAAAGAACCGCGCCCACCGCGCGTGACTGGAGGGAATTTGATATTTACGTTGTAACAGCCTCAGGATGGTATGTTTATGATGCAGAGAAACATGCACTTTTAAAAAAGAGCGATGAGGACAGAAGGGAGTATGCCGGCCGTCAGGACTTTGTGCACACTGCCCCCCTGACCCTTATATATGTAGCCGATTATGACCGGATGACCGGTGCAACCGATGACATAAGGGATTTTTATGCGGCCACAGATGTGGGGTTTATTTCTCAGAATGTATATCTTTTTTGTGCATCAGAAGGACTTGGAACATGTGTGCTGGGGCAGGTTGACAGAGATAAGATTCGCGAAGTGTTCAGGCTGAGGCCCGGCCAAAGGGTTGTGCTCTCGCAGACCATGGGATACCCCCGGTAGGCATGCCCTGTTTCTGATAGCGGGTAACCTGTGATAAACCGCCATGTTTATCAATCAGATGAGGGATAGATTTAATGAACCGCAACATTATGGAGTGGAAAGTTGAACTGAAATACCTGTTCTGGATAGTATTTTTTTTCCTGCTGGCATTTTTTATGCCTCTTGAGAGTGCCCGTTTCATGGAAGCGGTTACGGCAATGCTTGACCTGACAAGGTGGTATGCACGCGAACACGTTATTTTGTGCCTTATCCCTGCTTTTTTTATTGCAGGTGTAATAGCTGTTTTTATCAGCCAGGGATCAGTAATTAAATATTTCGGGGCCGGTGCAAAAAAATGGGTGGCTTACTCGGTTGCTTCGGTCTCAGGCACTATTCTGGCAGTGTGTTCCTGCACCATATTACCGCTATTTTCCAGCATACATAAAAGGGGAGCAGGACTGGGCCCTGCTGTAGCCTTTCTTTACAGCGGCCCGGCAATCAACATCCTTGCCATCATTCTCACAGCAAGGATTCTCGGATGGGAGCTTGGCCTTGCTCGCATTGCAGGCGCTGTACTTTTCGCGATAGTGATAGGGCTGGTCATGTCTTTCATATTCAGAAAGGAGGAAAAGGAAAAGGCGGAAGAGCAGATGAACGTCATTGCCCCTCCTGAAAAGAGGCCTCTCTGGAAAACCGCGTTTCATTTCTTTACCCTTGTCCTCATTCTTGTGTTCGCCAACTGGGGCAGTCCGCCGGAAGGCACCGAAAGCGGGATCTGGTATTCTATCTGGGCAGGACGATGGTATATAACCGGTTTACTGGGTCTGTTGCTTGGGGTTTCGCTGGTATATGTGCTTGATATCCCGGTATGGAAAGTTGCCCTGTCTGCCCTTACTGTGGTAGCTGCTGCCATTATATTTACCGGACCTCTGCTACCGTTCGTTATTGCCATAGCTGCATTATCGGTTATCACCCTTTCGGGGGATGATGACACCCGTGAATGGACACTTTCATCATGGGACTTTGCCAGGCAGATCATGCCATTGCTGGCACTGGGGGTTATCACTGCCGGGTTCCTTCTCGGGTCATCACACGGAGAAACCGAACTTGCCGGGATCATTCCTTCGCGATGGATCAGCTCATTAGTGGGCGGCAACTCTCTTGCCAGCAACTTTTTCGCCTCGGTGGCAGGAGCCTTCATGTACTTTGCAACACTTACTGAGATACCAATTTTGCAGGGGCTCCTTGCTTCGGGTATGGGACAGGGCCCGGCA